>CAYSLN010000105.1:0-7983 GCA_964431825.1 uncultured Pirellulales bacterium
CTTACACTCAGACCGGCAGAAATGAAAAGGCTAAGGTCAGCCAGTGGCCTTTTTTACCTTTGATAGTTATGGACAAACAGCCTCTCATATCAGTCATTTTAGCTTCAGCCTCACCCCGTAGAAAACAGTTGTTGGCCGAAGCCGGGTATAAATTTACCGTTGTTGTCCCCGATATAAACGAGTCAGCCTTCCCGCCTGAGCAACACAAGGCCACCGAGCACGCCAAACGCCTTGCCTTGGCCAAGGCAAAACACGTCGCCGCAAAACACCCTGAAAGCTTAGTCATCGGCGCCGATACCATTGTTGATTTTAACGGCCAAATCATCGGCAAACCCACCGATGCAAAAGAAGCCGAGCAGATTACTACAAAGCTCTTTAGCGCCCCACATAAGGTGATAACCGGCCTCGCTATTATCAGGCTAAGCGATGGCACAGAATTAATCGAAAGCGACACCACAACTATCTACCCCAAGAAACTGACCGCCAAACAAATAGCCGAGCACATCAAAAGCCAGTCCTGGCGCGACAAAGCAGGAGCTTACGCCATAAAGGAAAAAGGCGACGAATTTATCGACAAAATCCAGGGCAGCCTGACAAACGTGATGGGCCTGCCAATGGAGCTTCTGCAACGACTGCTTAAAGGGCTAATCGAGTAGCATAATTCCCCGATTGCCGGATCTGTGGTTTTTCATTCTAACCTCTCCCTGACTCATTGACACCTCAGCCCATATAGCTTATAATAACCTCGACTTGCGGGCGTAATTCAGTGGTAGAATGTCAGCTTCCCAAGCTGAATGTCGTGGGTTCGAATCCCATCGCCCGCTTTAAAATTTCACGCCGACACCGAGGCACAGTAAAGATTACGGCACAATGGCGAAGTTGTTCCGGGTAAATCCTCAGCCTAACCCGCCAACGATTTCCTAATCAAGCATCGCAAACGCCATACCTGAAAATTCCGAGAACATCCTTATCGCTTACGAGACAAAAATCACAAAACAGAACTCTAAACGCCCACCGGCTGACGATAAACCCCCTTTGCTGGCATTCCTCCGATTCGAATCTCTGATTTAGGTTTTTTTGCCTGATTTCAGACCCCCAATAACACCACCTTTTCGTATATTGTCGATAAGTAATCCTCCGAATCCGCCTCCCATAACAAGAGTAACAAGCCCCGAAAAATCTGCCACACTCCCGGAGGCAAGCTGCATAAGAGCTTCTTGAAGTTTGCCCCATTGTTCTTGCTGGCGCTCTATATCCTCTTTGGCCGCATCGAACCTAATCATCATCCCTTGCTGCTCGAGCTTCCATACCTTAAATTCTGTCTCCAGCTCAGCTGCAGTCATCTTTTGATTTGGATCAAGGGGATTTACTACAACAGGTGTACATCCCCAGGCTGCCACAATCCAGAGAACAAGAGCCAGCAATGGAATTCCCACTGTGAAACGATTGTGTTCTACCCATTTCCATATTTTTTTCTTCTCCATCTTCTCTGCCCTTTCAAAAATCGATTAATCTAAATCTCATTTCTAATAGTCAGGAAATACACTCGCAGTACTCTTCTGGGTATTAACTGTCATCAGTCAAAGGACAATATAGTACCCCCCGGACTCTCGCAAATCCTTCACCCCCTAAACCTGCTTATTAGGTAGCGGTTTCATTTTTCCTGTGCCATAAAAAATTCCCCCTGGCATTGCTCTATCGTTATGTGAGGATCACCGCTGCTTTCCCTATTCCTCTAAATCGGCATAATTTTTTGCCACCCTGAAATTCTTTCACCCAAAATACACCATGGTAACTCTGCGTCCTCCAAATTCGCCCGTTTTTTTGCCAATTTACCGAAGCCGATGAGTTCTGGAAAATCACTGCGGTTCTTTTCCCCCTTGTTTTGGCCAAAATCCGGAGAATCTTTTGTAACGAAGCTGACGAAACGATATAATACCCGCGTGCTGTTCTGACATTGAAGGTACAAAGTGGAATTTCCAGAACGAACAACCATCCAGAGCCACACAATAGATATTGTGCCTCGCTATGCTGAGACCGACAAGGCCGGCGTGGTTCATCACAGTGCCTATCCGGTGTGGTTCGAGATGGGACGCACCGAACTCCTGCGTGCCAACGGCCTTGCATACAAAGACCTGGAAAAAGCTGGCGTATTCTTCGTCGTCGCCGAGCTTCACATAAAATACATTCGGCCCGCCGAATACGACCAAAAGCTGCAACTGCAAACCACCTGCTCAGCAGTTACTCCCAGCAGGGTCGAGCATACTTACAGGCTTACTCGCTCCTGCGATGGCACAATCCTGGCCGAGGCCTCGAGCACACTTGCCTGTGTCAACGCCGAAGGAAAAGTTCGTAGAATACCGGAATTTATGTATCCCCAGACCGATTAGAAATTTTACAAGGCCCGAAACAAAAGAAACATTCCTGAAAACGACAAAGTAATCCAATTATTCCTGATTGTGAGTTCGAATAATACACTATAAATCAACTCAAAATTTGGCAATGCCAATTACATATTGCATCTAAAAGCAGGCCAAAGGATAGCTATATACTGAAACCACCTTAATTTAGGAATATCTGTCAGAGCAAAACAACGCAGCTATGCAGGAAAAAACTATTGTTTGACTTGACTTGGACAATTCAATAGACTATTGATTTCGGCGAGTAGAGAGGCGTATCTTAGAAAAAGTATGGTAATAAACAATTGAAAGTTTGACCTAAAGCTTATGCCTGAAACAACTTCATCCAAAAAAGAAAATTGTGGTCTTTTCGGTATTTTTGGTGACCCCGAAGCCGTGCAGAAAACCTATTTCGGCTTACACAGTCTCCAGCACCGCGGACAGGAATCAGCCGGAATTGCTTCCAGCGATGGCGAACTCATTCAGTGTTACAAAGGAATGGGAACGGTAAGAAGAGTTTTCCGAAGCGGCAGGGATTCTCTGGAAAAATTGCACAATCCGATAGCAATCGGCCATGTCCGCTACTCAACAGCAGGTTCGAGCAAGGCCATCAACAGCCAGCCCCTTCTCTGCGAGTACTCTCGCGGACAGGTCGCAGTCGCACATAATGGCAATCTTATAAATGCGGCACTACTAAGGGACGAATATGAGGCATACGGCAGTATCTTCAAGTCCACAAGCGACACCGAAATAATCACCCATTTGATTGCCAAGCCGACACATGTCAGCAATCCGGACCCACTGGCCCATTTATTAAATCATCTCCAGGGCGCGTATTGTCTTTTGTTTTTGTTTGCCGACCGCATCGAGGCGGCCCGTGACCCCTATGGCATCAGGCCTCTGTGCATCGGCCAAACTGAAGAGGGCCATTATGTTGTCGCCAGCGAAAGCTGTGCTCTTGATGCCATTAATGCAAAATTCATTCGAGAGGTTGAGCCGGGTGAAATCGTCACCCTCGATAAGAAAGGCCTGGCCAGCAGGTTTTTCGTCAAGCCTGGCTCCGTCACGCCGGGCCACTGTATCTTCGAGCATATTTATTTCGCCAAACAAACCTCGCATATATTTAGTGAAAATGTACATGAGTTTAGGAAAAAACTCGGCAGGCAACTGGCAATAGAACACCCCGTAAAGGCGGACGTCGTAATTCCTGTGCCGGACTCAGGAACATCGGCAGCAATAGGATACTCAGAACAGAGCAAAATACCCTTCGATATGGGTTTGGTAAGGAGCCACTACATCGGAAGAACATTTATTTCACCGAACCAGGAATTAAGAGAACTCGAGGTTAAACTAAAACTGGCGGTAGTAAATGAAGTCGTGGACCAAAAACGCATCGTGGTGGTGGACGATTCAATCGTCCGAGGAACAACCACAAGGGGTAAAATTAGGGCCCTCAGACAGGCCGGCGCAAAACAAATACACATGCGAGTCAGCTGTCCGCCGATCAGGTTCCCCTGTTATTACGGCGTGGATTTCCCCACAAAGGAAGAACTGCTCGCAAATAATCGTAGCCTCAAAGAGATAGCTAAGTTCCTCGAGGTGGACAGTGTCGGTTATATGTCACTGGAAGGATTGCTTAGTTGCACCGCTTTGCCCGCAGATCATTATTGCACCGCCTGCTGGACCGGTAAATATAAAATCCCGGTAGACGTTGTCCTAAACAAGTTTGTTATGGAACGCTACCAAATGTATATGTTTGATGAATATAGTAATTTCTGACACGGGGCACGAATAAACGGACCGCGGATAATGAGCAAATACATAAGCTACGAACAGTCCGGCGTCAGTATCAATGCCAACGACCAGATGATTCAGCAAATCTATACCAGCCTTGCCAGCACATTTGGCCCGCGGGTTATTGAATCAAAAAACGGTTTCGCGGGAATGTTCCGACTCGACTACGATGAAAGGCTCTTCAAGAAGAACTACAAAAGCCCCGTCCTCATTGCCTGTACCGATGGCGTTGGCAGCAAGATCCAGTTAGCCGCTAAAGCAAAGAAATTCGATACCGTGGGCATCGACCTGGTGGCAATGAACGTCAACGACATGCTCGTAACAGGTGCCGAGCCCCTGTTTTTCCTGGACTACCTCGCAGTCCACAAACTCGAGCCGGGAATAATCGCCGAGCTGGTTAAAGGCGTTGCAGCCGGCTGCCGAGCTGCTGACTGCGCTCTAATCGGCGGAGAAACCGCCGAAATGCCCGATACATACAATAAAGGCGATTTTGATATGGCTGGCTTCGCTGTCGGAGTAGTCGAGCGAAAAAAAAACATCACCGGAGAAAACATAAGAGCTGGCGATATCATTTTGGGCCTTGCCTCAAGCGGCCTGCACAGTAACGGCTTCACACTGGCCCGCAACATCTGTTTTAAAAGAGCCGCTCTTAAAATGACTGATACACTCGACGAGCTCAATGGCGCTGTTCTGGGTGATGTGCTGCTGGAGCCGACGCGAATTTACGTTCGGCCGATAGTAAAATTGCTCTCCCGATATAAGGTCAAACAAGTCGTCCACGCAATGGCACACATCACCGGCGGAGGACTGGTGGGAAATATTCCACGAATATTGCCGAAGGACTGCGATGTGGTTCTAAAAAAATCGAACTGGCCTGTCCCAAAGATATTCACATTCCTGCAGGAAAAGGGCCCCGTCGAAGAACAGGAGATGTTCAAAGTCTTCAATATGGGTATAGGCTTTGTACTGATAGTAGCTGAGGACTTCGCCAATTCAATAGCCAGAAAACTAACCAGATTCGGCGAGAAGGTCTATAAGATAGGCAGAGTTACTACCGGCACTGGCAGGGTTATTCTTAAATAACCCGTTGTTACACATGCCGGAACTTAGATACCCCACAAAACAGGAAAACCCCTTTTTCAGTACTATTGGTTGTGTTTTTCTACGCCCCGATCCCGTCAGAAGCCTGTCACTAAACGAAGAAATGGCAATGAAAACCACCACCGGACATGCCCGTGGGAATGCCTTATAATTGTGGACAACCTGTTGATAACCCAGATTCTCAACTATCGAAGCTTCTTTAGGCAACGCCAAAAATATAATCCCAAATCGATAAAATCTTTTTCCGTCGCTACCCTAACAACCCAAAACTGGAACCGTCCTTTGTAACTCACTCTTTAAAAAGACTTTACAACAAGGCACAAAATATATTAGCAGGTCAGGAGGTTAAACGCAAAACGTAAACTCGCAGTTTACCCAGCTTCTCTTAAATTCGCGGCAACTTACTAAAAAGTCCCGTTGCCAGTGGATAACCCATAGAAAATCCCCTCTCAGCGACCAACAAACATAAACACCGGTCCGCTGTGGAGAACCTTCATCTTCATATGAGCAGGCCCCCTGCCTGGCTGCGAAAAAGCAAAGGGCTGCAACTATCCTCAGATGCAGCCCCTTTAGCCCGCTAAAAACCGAGTAATTCATTTATTTACGTCTGCGGAATAAAGCCAATCCACCAATGCCAAGCAGGGCCATTGTTGCCGGCTCCGGGACATTGACGAACGACTCGCTACCACAGCTTTCAAACCCGATTACATGAATGCCGATCCGTAAATCGCCGCTATATAGCTCGCTTATAACGTCATCATACGTTCCCCCGGCTTGGAGATCAAACAGAATTCCAACCTCTTCGCCTGGATTGACACCTTTCTGGGGTGGAGGTGGCGAAGATTCCGCCAGGAATCCTAACGTCGTTTCAAATGGTGGATTGATAAGATTAGCTCCAGGAAGCTCCCCAGGTGATGCATCCTCCACAAAGACCACATCAGGCGGGTTATTGATAATACTGGCTATACCAAGAAGGGTCCCGTTATCAAAATAGACCTCCGAGATTGCCGATGCTTCCGGGCCGCTGTTAATAAGCGTAAACAGAACCTGGTCGATATATTCATCACTAACTTCTACAGATAGCTGTGCTTCGCCTATCGCTGCGTCACCTGGGTTATTGTTTGTAATATTGTAAAACCCAAAGGTTTCAATGGTAGCCTGTGAAACACTATTACTCAAGAGCGTTATCACACATACCAACATAAGAAAAACTCCTAACTTTTTCATCTTCTGTCCCCCTGTACTTCTGATTCTTCTACTTTCTTTTCTCTAATGCTGCGGAACACCCGAAGCAATCTCAATCGTTTTCTTAATCTGTTGGCCTTCAGGTATTCATAATCACCGACCAACAAAAACCGAAGAACCCAACCCTGTAGGGCACAACCCCCCTGATACATCCACTTACGCGATGACCTTTTTCCTGCGTATCAAACTCAATACACCACCGA
Organism: uncultured Pirellulales bacterium; assembly: GCA_964431825.1. GTDB lineage: Bacteria > Planctomycetota > Phycisphaerae > Sedimentisphaerales > Anaerobacaceae > CAYSLN01. The sequence continues at coordinate 6,743 of CAYSLN010000105.1, forward strand.
TGCCAAGCAAAGCTATCGTTGCTGGCTCCGGAACTTCTACAATAAAATCCTGTTTATAACAGTTGGTAAGAGCATGCAGCTCCGCCTTCGGGCCGGTACCGTCCAGAGCGTGCAACCAGGTATTGGCAGTGGTTGTATTAGCTTGCTCACAACGGAAGCCCCCATCACCGAGTGTACCATCAACCGTTACGTCCCATCCCGACGGAGATGTAGGAAGGTTCTCGTAAACAATCTCCCACACAGCTGCAGCAAAAGCTTCGGCATCACTGTTTTGCTGCGAGGTAAAAGGTCCGCTGCCTACCCACTCCGCATCGAAGAATCTGCCCCATAGCTCGCTTAGATAATCAGCCTTCTCAGTACCTATGGTGCTGCCAAGAGTGCTTGTATATACGTCTTCCGGCGCAACCACATTGTATGTCTTCGTATAGCTTGAAGTGCTCTGTTCCAATTCGATACAAAAACCGCCTATCAAACCGTCGGCCCAAATATTTCCCTCGCCGGTGTCCCCGCTCTTGTCGAGCATATAGACACCACCGTATCCCGCTAAGCCGTATTGTCCACCCCCCCAAACCTTTATGATGCTGTTCGCGCCATAACCATCATGTGCTATATCCACGGTACCAACGGGGGTAGCCTTTGCTACGCCCGACAAAGCCAAACTAACCGCTGCACAAAGAACCATAGCAATCTTGACCTTTTTCATCTTCTTACCCCCTAAAAAACTCTTCCGACAATTACTCTCTTGCTGTGGAACATCCAAAGCTACGATTGTTGATGTGGAATTTGCTGTCTTAGTCATTTGTCCGCCCCCATATAAAACTGATTGTTTGTAAATAAAATTCGCTACTTGAGTCTACACTACCAGCTAACCAATTAATTTGATTCGTGTGTTCAAGTCTGCGAATACCCCCATACCGATTTCGACCGTCCCCATGAATTAGTGATAGGTTACCATACCTGCTCTCTAAAGTCAAGATTTTTCAACAACCATAATTAAAAATGGTCAAGATTGTTGAGATGTGTCCCCTTTACAAGCTGAAAACAAAATGGTTCTGGGACCTAAGAGAATTTTGAAATGACAATCAAATCAGAAAAATCAGTATAATAAAACGGCCCTGTGCTCACTCGCACAGGGCCGTTTGTAAACAAGCAAAATACGCCGCATACCTACACAGCGTATTACCAATCACGTACAATCAAACCATCTTTGCCTACAAGATACCGTTCTCCGCCTTCGACCT
>CAYSLN010000106.1:0-7979 GCA_964431825.1 uncultured Pirellulales bacterium
GGCGTTTATCCCGATCAGCTCAACGAGGAAGATGCGTGGAAAATCGGTTGTGCCACAGCGAGATTTTTGCCTTCTCTGCTTCGGGGCTATGAGCGTGGGCAGGCTAAGACTCAGTCGATATGCGTCAGTCGTGATATGAGAACGCACAGCAAAGCACTTGTAGAGGCGCTCATAGAAGGAATGCGTGCTACAGGAGTGAACGTAATAGATATAGGAATGGTTGACACACCTCAGATATATTTTGCAATCAACCATTTGGAGACCTGTGGTGGTGTCCAGGTTACAGCCTCGCATAATCCGGCGGAATATAACGGCTTTAAGATATCCGGGCTGGGCGCTATGCCCATCGGTGCAGATACGGGTTTAAAAGATATAAAGCACCTGGCAATAGCCCTGCTTCATACCAAAGGTATGGTCACAGGCTCAGTTGAAAAGTTAGACCTGACGGCCGAATACAAAAACCATGTGCTGAAATTCTTAAGGCCCAATATAAAACAGCTCAAAATTGCCATTGACGCCTCAAACGGCATGGCAGGAAAAATGATACCAGCGATTTTTGGTGACTTGCCAATAGAGATCATTAAGCTTAACTTCGAGCACACCGGTAAATTCAAACACGACCCAGACCCCCTCATTGAAAAGAACCTCGCTCAGCTTAAAAAAACCGTAAAAACAAAAAGGTGTGATTTTGGAATCTGCTTCGACGGTGACGCCGACAGGTTGATGATGGTTGATGAGAAAGGTAATAATGTCAGCTGCGATTTGATAACGGCTTTGATGGTGCCATATTTCTTAGACAAAACACCGAAGTCAACAATTCTTTATGACTTGCGCAGCAGCAGAGTTGTTGCCGAAGAGATTATCAAACACGGCGGTACGCCACGCAGAGAAAGAGTTGGACACGCTTTTATGAAGAAGGCCATGCGCGATTCCCATGCCGTATTCGGGGGCGAACTCTCCGGTCACTTCTACTATCGCAATAACTATTGCGCTGATTCCGGTCTGATTACACTGGTGAATGTATTAAACATTGTCAGCGAAGCCGATGCACCAATGAGCGAGTTAATCAAGCCGTTACGAAGATACCACAACAGCGGTGAGATAAATTTTCAGGTGGATGACAAGCAGGCCAAAATGGATGAGCTTTCCAAACGATACAGCGACGGGCAAATCGACAATCTGGATGGCGTTACTGTCGGATATAAAGACTGGTGGTTTAATTGTCGGCCGAGTAATACGGAGCCGCTGCTTCGACTAAACGTTGAGACCAAAAGCAAAAAGCTGCTCAATGAGAAGCTGTCCGAGATAGAGGAAATGCTCGGCGAACCGGCATGACCTGTTTGCATCTTGTAGTGCGTATATCGTATTGCGTGATACAGGTTCCCGCTTGCGTAGAAATAATACAAGGGGGCAATAATGGAAGTTCACACAAAGACATATCAGACGCCCAAGGGTCTTGTCGAAGGCGTCCAAACAAAGTGGCCCGGATTTAATATCTTATTGATAACAGGAACCAAAGGCTTTCTGGCCTGCCCTGCAATTGATGTAGAGGCCTGTGGCGGATACGGTGTCGCTGCAGCGATAGTTGAAAGCACGCCGGATAACCCGATAGGAACACTGGAGCGCTTTCCAAACCGCAAGGTTACAAAGGCAAACACAAAAGCCAAGGCCCTGGGAATCAGTGAAGGCATGGACGTTACCGATGCATTCGCTCTAATAGCATAAGATTACAGTAGGGGCTGTGAAGGTCCGGATGAAAAAGGGAGAGAATTAAAATGAACAGATTCTATTTTATTCTGACAATCGTCGTTGTCTTGTTATGCCCTGCAATCTCAGCCAATGCCAAGCATGTCTTATCAGACATAGACACCCTGAACGTAACTATAATTCACACCGGTGAAGAACCGAACGGGCTTGAATGGGAGATATTAAAAGACGAGGTAAATAACAGACTCAAGGAGGCCGGCATTGAAGTGTTTATCCCGGAACCTGGTGTTATGTACAAACTGCCCCTCTGGCCTGAGCTTACAATTTGCGTGGACATGCTTAAGCTCGAGGAATCCCAACAATACGTATTCCACACTCAAACATTATTAGCAAAAAGTATCTACGTAGAGGTAGAGCCTGTACTTCGACAGTACGCCGATGTGTGGAAAACAGTGCCGGTAATGCGGGCGGTATCGATTCAAGATATGTCTGCCAAAGTCAGCGATACGGTTCTGGAACAAGTTGAAACCTTTATTAGCGCCTATCGTTCTGCCAATCCTCAGGGCGTTCAGCCATCACAAGCTGATAAAATTACTCCGCCAGTAAAAGTGCAAACCAAGCCGGCTGATAAACCCGCAGAGAATAAATATGCATACGTAGCATCAAAGAACAGTAAGGTCTTCCACAAACCCGACTGCACGTGGGCAAAGAAAATCAAATCGGAAAATCTTGTAAGATACAATAGCAGAGATGAGGCGGTAAACGCCGGCAGAAGACCCTGCAAGATTTGCAATCCATAGCATTCACCGTCCTCTGGATGATTATGATTAAGCAGCTGACAACTAAATCCTGAAAAGGCAACCAAGGCGTAGAATTATTCAGGACCGGGCAGTGGTTTAATGACAGCTAATCAAAAAAAGCCTCTCCCGGGCAATTATGGATTTAATAACAATCTTAATTATAGCCGTGGCCTTAGCCATGGACGCCTTTGCGGTCTCTATTGTCAGTGGGACCTTGCTCAAGCAGCTAAAAGTAAGACATGCCCTGAGGATAGCGGTTTTTTTCGGTGGCTTTCAGGCATTTATGCCGCTGGTAGGCTCACTGGCAGGGCTAAGTCTCAGGGAATATATAGCAAGTTATGACCATTGGATAATCTTCGGTCTTTTAGGTACAGTCGGGGGCAAAATGATTTGCGAATCATTTAAAATCGGGTCGGACAAAAAAAACTTTGACCCATCGAACATTTTCGTCCTGCTGGTTTTGTCCATTGCCACCAGTATTGATGCTTTGGCTATTGGTATAACGCTTTCGTTTTTAAGAGTTCCGCTGGCAACGGCCGTGGTGATCATCGGCGTGGTTACTTTCACACTGTCGTATCTTGGTGTTTTCATCGGTGGTAAAATAGGACACTTTTTCGAAAATAAAATCGAAGCCATCGGGGGCCTGATTCTTATTGGCCTCGGTGCAAAAATACTCATCCAGCATCTTTTCTTCTAAACACCAGTAATTAACACCTTGCAAAAAACATCATTTTTGTTATAGATAATGTAAAATGACGAAGGCAATAAGCTGGAATAAGTTAACGGATGAAGAAATTCTGCAGATGCGGGTTAAGGACCTCAAGCTGCAAATCCAAGGTTCTCCCCTCGAACCGCTTATCAATAAACTCTATGAAGAACTTGCTTCAAAAGGTATAGGCTTTCATCCCTCGTGCTATCTTGCGGATGAGTGGCTTTGCCCGGACAGAGAACCCATTATCGGTATTCCCTTTTTCTTAGCTCACACCAAGTTAAAAAAAATCGAGAAGAAAATTATGTTCGAGGTTGAGGGTGGAACGGAAAAATCGTGCATGAAACTTCTCAGGCACGAATGCGGACACGCTTTGAATTATGCGTATGAATTGTACAAAAAAACCCGATGGCGCGAACTGTTCGGTCCTTTCTCAGCCAAATACTCCGATTCCTATCACTACCAGCCTTACTCCAGGCGATTCGTTATCCACCTCAAAGACAATTATGCACAGGCTCATCCGGATGAGGATTTCGCAGAGACTTTCGCCGTCTGGCTTACTCCGAACAGTAACTGGCAGGAAAAATACCGCGGCTGGCCCGTCATCAAGAAACTACAGTATATCGATAACGTAATGAACAAGATCGGCAACCAAGCCCCTAAAACCATCGCCAAGAGCAATCCCCCCTGGTCGGCTTTACGAATGACTTCCACCCTAGCCGGATTCTACGACAGAAGGCAGAAAGCACTCGGAAGCAGCTTCCAGGGATTTTATGACGACAGTCTAAAAGAGATGTTTAAGACAAGACGCTACGCTTCTACAACGACCAAGGCCTCTTATCTTCTTCGGTTATATCGTCGCCAGATTGTCGATAACGTTGCAAGATGGACCGGACATCGTAAATATGATATTCACCAACTGGTTAACAGGTTAATACTTCGCTGTAACACACTTGATTTATACGCTAAAGACAGCCAAATTGACGATATAATAGCTGTAACTGTTTTACTGACAGCAATAGCAAGAAATACTTTCAGAATCAGAAGAAGACAGAGACACCAATGAAACGAAAATTAAACATCACTGTTCTGGTAGACAAATGGACGATACCTCATCATGACCCCGATTTCAGTCAAGAGGCGAAAGAGCCTACGACAGAATATCATGTCATCCAGACACTACGTGACCTGAGGCATAACGTATCCGTACTCGGCAGCGAAGATGACATCGCAATCATTGTAACTACACTGTCCAAGGAAAAACCGGATATTGTCTTTAACCTTACTGAGCAGCTTGCTGGTGACCGCTGTATGGATATGAATATCACTGCAGTTTTGGAGATGCTCGATATTCCTTTCACCGGTTCGGGCCCCGAAGGACTGATGTTATGCCGGGACAAGCGACTATCCAAGCAGATACTATCTCACCATAGAATACGTGTCCCCGGCTTTGTTTCCATTGTTCAGGGCCGAAAGGTTCGAATCCCCAAAGCCCTGCATTACCCGCTGGTCGTCAAGCCTGCCTTTGAGGACAGCTCTGAGGGTATCTCAAATGCATCTCTTGTAAACAATGAAACGGCACTATTGGAGCGGGTAAAATTCATCCACGAGGGTTGGGACCAGCCCGTCATCGCCGAAGAGTACATCGAGGGTCGCGAGCTTTATGTCAGCATTATTGGAAATAAACGTCTAACTGTTTTGCCCATACGCGAATGTATATTCGACTTTGACGGCTCTGAGGGACCTCAGCTCGCAACCTATCGTGTAAAGTGGAATGCCGAATATCGTCAAAAGTGGGGTATCAAATTCGGATTTGCTGAACTTGATGTCCCCATAGTTAAAAACGTCGAGCGCATCTGTAAAAGGGTCTATCGTCTCCTTCAAATTCGCGATTACGGAAGAATTGATATAAGGCTCACCCCTGAGAATAAGCTCGTTGTCCTCGAAGTCAATCCCAACGCCGATATCGCTTATGGTGAGGAAGTAGCCGAAGCTGCTGAAAAAGCCGGCATGTCATATGAAAAACTAATTGACCATATTATTCGTCTTGCGTTGCGTCGTTATCAATGAGCCCAGCAGCAATTAAAATGTTATTACGCAGTACTAAAAACCCGGAATTTAATTATATCAGAGTAACTGAGTATGGCTTCCAAAGTTTATTTCATTAAAGCATCTGTTAGTGACGGTGAGCAGGTGATTTCCAACAAAGCCGTGAAATTATTCAGGGCCGGCGGTTTTGCAAGCCGCTTCAAGGAGAATGATTTTACGGCTGTAAAGGTTCACGTCGGAGAAAAGGGCAACAACACACACATAACCGCCCCGTGCCTGAAGGGATTATTAGATGAGCTGGTCAAATTAAAAACAAAGCCATTTTTGACCGACACCAGCACTTTATATGTCAGCTGGAGGCGTAATGCCATCGACCATACTATCCTGGCCACTGAGCACGGCTTCTGCTTGAGCAAGCTGGGGATACCATTCATTGTCTCTGACGGGTTGTTCGGAAGGGCTGAAACTGCAATACAGATCGACGGTAAGCTTAACAAAGAAGTCTTTATCGCATCTGATATCGTAAAGAGCCAATCGATTTTGTCGGTCGCTCACTTTACAGGCCATATGGCGGCTTGCTTCGGAGCTACATTAAAAACGCTGGGGATGGGTTGTGCGGGCAAGAAAGGCAAGATGACACAACACGCAGCCCTTAAAGTCAGCGTAGGCAATAACTGCACGCTCTGCAGCGAGTGTTTCAACCACTGCCCGGCCGATGCCATCACCCTCGACGATGTGAAGGCACATATAGACCAGGACAAGTGCATCGGCTGTGCAGAATGCCTGGCTGTGTGTAGATTTGGCGCTGTCAAGTGCAACTGGGGACAGGAAACCGAGGTACTACAGAAAAATATAGCCGAATATGCCCTGGGCACAGTGAAGGGTAAAGAGAACAAGTGCGCTTTTTTTAATTTTATAATGTCAATTACCAAAGATTGCGATTGTTTCAACACGTCTAATATGCCTAAAATAGTAGATGATATAGGCATAGTAGCATCAACCGACCCAGTAGCTGTTGATAAAGCAGCGCTGGATCTGGTAGAAAGTAAAGCAGGTCATAAACTTGCGGAATTAATACAGAACAAGAGACTCAATCCAAAGTACCAGATTGAACATGGTGAGCGAATCGGGCTGGGCAGCGCTGATTACGAACTCGAGCAAATCGATTGACAATAGCTGAAGGTTAGAGAGCCAGATATGTCACTTGGGCAAATAATAAGAAAAAAACGCGAGCAGTTGAATCTGACGCTGGACGAGGTCAGTAATCGAATTGGGTTTTCCAAACCTTATCTGTCCACCATTGAAACCGGCAGGGTAAAAAATCCACCAAGCGATGAGCTGTTAACGAAACTTGAAAAGATACTTGGGTTTGAGCAGGGCCTGTTGCTGCACATCGCTCATATGGAACGGTTGCCATCTGATATTCGGCAGGAATATGAATCGGCCGAGGCGGAGAACCAGAAATGGCGGCGGTTTATCAAAAATCTCATTGATAAAGAAGCTGGCGCAGGCCGGTTCGATGAGCTTCTTGCCGAAAGTAAACTGGACATCGAGCAGGACAGGTCCTCTTTGGCGGCCGGTCGACTGGTACCGGTTATAAACAAAGTCGCGGCCGGCTATCCGACCGATTTTAATGATTTGGACTACCCTGTGGGCGTGGCGGATGACTACGTTCGCTGTCCGGACCTGCACGACCCGAACGCCTTTGCGGTTCGAGTGGTGGGTGATTCGATGGAGCCGAAGTTTTGCGAGGGCGACATCGTGATTTTCTCGCCTGCAGCTGAAGTACACAATGGAAACGACTGCTTCATTCGTTTTTCGATGCCGCACGAAACGACCTTCAAAAGGGTATTCTTCGAGCCAGACAACAAAGTTCGACTTCAGCCGAGAAACGAAAAATACTCTCCGACAATCATTGACGGCAAACGCATCAACGGCCTATACCGAGCCATCATAAAATACGAAAAGCTGTAGCGGCCTTTATATATCACCAATCAGGGCAACCTCCGCAGAGCATCACCGCCGTTACTTGAGCCGGCAAGTTCACAGCCGGGCCTGAAGTCCATTCTTCGGCAGCAGGTTTAACAGGCAAGTCTCTGATACTGCATTGCTAATAACCTTTTTCAATAACAAGCTTTATGAACAGTAGTGCCTCAGTAAAGAGGTCGCAGCAGCGGTTACTAAACGGTTCTATAGCACTAAAACATACCAAAAAATTTCTGAAATTTCTTGATTTTTCATAGGACTTGGTGTAAAAGCACCTTCGGTGAGTTTGGATTTGGAGGGGAGCACCATGCTTGATCACGGATGTGAGGAAGCACACCTTGATTTACATCGAATCTGAAGAGATTCACTTTGCTTGAGTTTGGATTTGGAGAGGTTCGCCTTGGTTGACTTAAGGAGAAGAAACTTTGGCGTGATGTCGGGGGGGCGCAGTCTAACAATCCACATAACACCATTTCGACCACCTTAACTCGATACACCCGACCTACCTGTATACATAAAGCAGGCCCTTAAACAAACAGTCGCATTTAATTGCAAATGTAAAAAACTTTTAGAAAGGGGAGAAAAATGAAAAAGTTAGTAACAATTTATGCAGTAGCGGTCTTATTGCTTACTGTAAGCGGCCTGGTGCAGGCTGCTGAAGTTGACATGAATGATTGTGAGGTTTTATATCACTTCAACAATCAAGCTGAATACGGTGAAAGTGCAAC
>CAYSLN010000107.1:0-7977 GCA_964431825.1 uncultured Pirellulales bacterium
GCAACCGCAGCCCCTATCCTATCGAAGAGCTCGCACCGGACCTCAAGTCCTTCGTCCCCGGCGTCCGCCACCAACTGGATGGCAGGATGGGCGAAGGCCACCACCTCTATAAGATCAAAGGCAAGTACTACGATGTTTCTGCCATCCCCGGTGGAACCGTCGATCAGATGGTCGCGAGCGCCGACTCCATCGACGGTCCCTGGACGGTCGAACGCATGGTCCAGGGCGAATCGCTCGGCGTGACCACCGTGGCGCCCGCTCGCGCCACCGCCAGTGACCGCGGCCTGACCCTGCACCAAGGCGGCATGTGCGACACCCCCTCGGGCGAATGGTGGAGTGTCATCATGTCTGACCACGGCAGCGCGGGTCGAATGGTCGCCCTGGTCCCCATCACCTGGGACAACGGGTTCCCGCTCATCGGCCTGCCGGGCAACCTGCGCAAGGCCCCCAACACGTGGATTAAGCCCAACACCGGCTACACCCAAGATCCCAAGCCTGCGTTCATCCATGACGATAACTTTGACAGCGGCAAGCTCAATCCGCATTGGCAGTGGAACCATGTCCCCGATGACACGAAGTGGTCCCTCACCGAGAAGCCTGGCGTGCTTCGCCTCCATTCGCTGCCCGCCAACGACTTCTACGGCGCCCGCAACAGCATCTGCCAACGGCCGCCTGCACCCGAGTCCATAATGACCGTCGAGTTGGATACCTCGGGCATGGTCGCGGGAGACACGGCGGGTCTGGCGCTGCTGAGTTCGCCCTATGCCTGGATCAGCGTGGTGAAGTCCGCCGAGGGCACGACGCTGCAGATGTACAAAAGCCCCAACCGTGGCCGCGGATTTGGCAGCCGAGGCGCCCCGGCTACCCCAGCCAATCCTCCCACCATTAGCCCAGTCAATCCTCCCAAGCATCTCTGGTTGCGCGTCGCATGCAACTTTGACAATGATCAGGCCGTATTCAGTTGGAGCGCCGATGGCAAGACATTTACACCTCTGGGCGATCCCTTCACCATGACCTTCCAGTTGACGACATTCCAGGGCGTCCGTCCGGCTCTGTTTAACTACAATACCTCCAGCCAGCCCGGCGGCTATGTCGATTTCGACAACTACACGGTCGATGAACCCCGCGCCCGCGGCATCGAACGTGAAATCCCCATGGGCAAGACCATCGTCCTGACCAGCGGCGCAGACGGCAGCTTCCTGGCCGCCAACCTCGATTCCTCGACCTTGGTCAATGTCCCAGCTGCCGATCAAGCCCCCGCCAACGCCAAGTTCAAGGTCATCGACCTTGGAAAAGGCCGCGTGGCACTCAAGGCCGGCAATGGCAAGTTCGCCTCGGTTGACAACGAAAATGTGATCCTCAAGGATCTCGGTGACGCCAAGCCCGGCGACGCGGAATCCTTCCAGTGGGTCAACCTGATGCGTGGGGATACCATGCTCATGTCCCTCACGAATCATCGTTATCTGGCCACCAAGCCCAACGAACCCGGACCGGTGACTGCGACCACCACCGGACCCAACCCGGCCCGGAAGGGCGGTGCCTGTTTCAAATGGAAAACTGTCGATTAAGACACACTGACCATTGGAGCCATACGAAACCGCTTAACTGGAAAGGTGATCATGAACAAGAACATACACTTTTTTACAAGGAGTTACTTATGAATTCTTACTTCCATGGTACTGCCCGCAAGCGTTTCCTCTCGCTGGCGACAATGACCTTAATCTTGGTCTGCACCATTACCGGTTTTGCCGCTGATCCCGGCAAAATCGTCGTGCAGGTTGACAAACCCGGGGCCAAAATCGATCCCATGTTTTATGGTATCATGACCGAGGAAATCAATTATTCTTACGAGGGCGGACTGTATGGCGAATTGATCCAGAATCGCATTTTCCGGAATCCCCGGGGCGGCGGTTCGGCTCCTGCGGTTACCGGAACTAAGGAACCGGGCCTGTTTAGGAGCGAGCATTATTCGATGAGTGCTTTCTCCTGCAAGATTCCCAACGGTAAGTATCTCGCGAAGCTCTACTTTGCGGAGACGTACAACGGTATTGGCGGCCCCGGCCAGCGCGTTTTTTCCTTCAATGTCCAGGGGCATGAATTCAAGGACTTTGACATTTGGGTAAAGGCCGACGGTCCCAACCGCGCCTACATAGAAACCGTGCCTGTGGAAGTGACCAATGGAGAGTTCCGCATTACTTTCACGCCCCAGATCGAAAACCCGGCCATTAACGCGATTGAAATCATTCCTCAGTCAGCGTCTTCCACAGCCACCATACGGATCAGGGCCGGGCAGCGTGAACCATTTACAGATTCGACGGGTCAGGTTTGGCAGCCGGAAAAAGGGTTCGAGGGAGGCAGTACGGTCGATCACGGCCCGATCGTGGAAGCTCCCGGCGACTGGATACCTGGTGTTCCCCACTGGTTCCTCGTGACCTCGACCGGTGCTGAAGGTACCGCCGCTGCAGACACCAGTGATCCCGTTAACACCACCGCTTTGACGACCAGTCTGAAGCTCACGATCTCCAATGTCCCCGACGGCGGTCGCGTGGGTGTTTCCAATGATGGTTATTGGGGTATTCCTGTCAAACCCAACTGGACCTATCAGTGTTCTTTCTACGCCAAGGCCTCGGATGGCTTCTCCGGGCCATTGACAGTCTCCATCGAATCCAACGATGGCGCAACCGTTTTCGCTACCGTGACGGTTCCTGCCATTACCGAGAAATGGCAACGCTACAGCGTCACGCTTAAGACCGGCCAGGTGACGCCCACAGCCGACACCCGTTTTGTGATCTCCGCTGGTTCGAAAGGGTCGTTGAACTTCAATCAAGTGTCGTTGTTCCCGCCGGTGTTCAAGGAACGCATCGGTGCCGCCCTGGGCGACCGGCCCGCCACCGGTTTCCGCTCGGATATCATGCAACTGCTGGACGATATGCACCCAGCGTATCTCCGGTTCCCGGGCGGCAATTATATCGAAGGGTCCAACTTTGAGAATCGTTTCAATTGGAAAGCCATGATCGGCCCCTGGGAAGAACGTCCCGGCCACCAGAGCCCTTGGGGCTATCGCTCTTCCGACGGTTTGGGTCTGTTGGAATTCCTCGAGTGGTGCGAAGAATTGAATATGGAGCCGGTGGTTGGTGTTTATGCCGGCCTACACCTCAACGGCGGCCGTGATGTAAGGACCGGCGAGGCACTGAAACCGTTTATTCAGGATGCACTTGACGAAATCGAGTACATCACCGGCGATGTGACCACCGAGTGGGGCGCCCGCCGCGCCAAAGACGGCCATCCGGCCCCGTTCAAGCTCACCTACGTCGAGATCGGTAATGAGGACTTCCTCAATAATGGTGCTGCCACTTACCGTGGCCCGGAAGGCCGCTTTGCCATGTTCTACAATGCCATCAAGGCCAAATATCCCAATATCCAGGTCATCGCCACAACCAATCCGGGTGGGCCGCACGATGTAATCGACAATCACCACTACATGCCACCCAACGCCGCCATTCGTAATGCCCATTTGTATGATAATGCCGATCGTAACGGCCCGAAGATCTTCGAAGGTGAATGGGCTTCTCAGGAACGCGGCGTAGCACGCGGGTTGACTCCATCCTTCCAGTGTGCCTTGTCCGATGCCGCGTTTTTGACCGGCTTGGAACGGAACGCCGATATTGTCATTATGACCTGCTACGCTCCGTTGTTTACCCGGGTAAATCCAGGCGGCAGTCAGTGGAGTACCGACCTGATTGGCTACGATACCCTGACCAGCTTTGGTTCGCCACCATACTATGTGCAGAAGATGTTCTTCAACGCCAGGGGTGACCAGGTTCTCTCCGTCGCACAAATCGTTCCCCAAACGATTCCGGAACCTATCCCGGCTCCGGAGCCTGCACCCGCCGGACGCTTTGGCCGCCGTGGTCGTAGGGAGGCTTCACCCGATCCCAATGAGCCTCTCTTTGCCTGTGCCAGCAAAGAGGACTCTTCCGGTGACATTATCTTAAAGGTAGTCAATATCTTTAACGTTGATCAAACCCTGACCGTGGAGTTGGCCGGAGTCGATATCCAATCCGTGGCGACCGGTCAGGTCATGCAGGGTGAACTCGATGATATTAACTCTGTGGAGAACCCGTTCCACACGATCCCGAAGGATTTCATTGTCACTGATGCGAGCTCCAATTGGAAGCACACCTTCCCTGGTAATTCCATCACGGTCATTCGGTTCAAGACCGTCAAGTGAGCAATTTCAAATGAGAAAACAAGGAATGAAGGAAACAAAAATGATTGAGAGATAAAATAATTCAGGAGTTTATCAAATGAACAAACGACTTGTAACGATCTTGTTAGCAGCAGCACTCACAAGTGGAACCTGTTTTGCACAAACAGACCAGCCAACGATTAAAGAAGACTTCAAGCCCTCGACCCTGAACCAGCCCAGCCAGGAGTATCCGCAGGTTAATTCCCAGGGCTACGTTCGGCTTCGCATCGTGGCACCTCAGGCCCAAAGTGTCAGCGCGAGCCTGGGCGGACGCGAGGGCACCACTCTCACTAAAGCTGAGGATGGCTCCTGGATGGGCACCACGGCAAGACCGGAGGATGAAGGCTTCCACTACTACCATCTCACAATTGATGGAGGGACATTCAACGATCCCGGAACCTTGAACTTCTACGGTTCTACTCGTTGGGAAAGCGGCATCGAAATCCCCGCTCATGACCAGGACTTCTACGCCCTCAAGGACGTTCCCCACGGCCGAGTGCAGCAGATTCTCTTCCCTTCGAAGAGCACCAACACCTCACGCCGCGCCTTTGTGTACACCCCACCTGAATACGACAAGGACCTGACCAAACGATATCCGGTACTGTATCTGCAGCACGGCTGGGGAGAGGATGAAACCGCCTGGAGCAACCAGGGCCACGCCAATCTGATTATGGACAACCTGCTCGCCGAAGGCAAGATCAGGCCCTTCCTCATCGTGATGACCTACGGCATGACCAACAACGTCCGGTTCGGCGGCCTCAGAAATTTCGATATCAATCCCTTCCAGACGGTTCTCCTGGACGAGCTGATCCCCTACATCGATGCCAATTTCCGCACGCTCTCCGATCAACCCCATCGCGCCATGGCTGGCCTCTCCATGGGCGGAATGGAAACCAAGACAATCACTCTGAAGAATCTCGACACGTTCTCGCACATCGGTCTCTTCAGCGGCGGGTCCATCTCCACGGATGATGTCAACGACACGCCCGGTTTCAAGGAGAAGGTTAAGCTGGTATTCGTTAGCTCCGGCAGCCGGGAACTCGAACGCAGACGCGGCGGCGGTCGACGTGGCTTTGGCGGCGATCCCAAGGAGAACACCGACGCGTTGAAACAAGCCGGTATCAATAGTCTCTTCTACGTCTCCCCGAATACGGCCCACGAGTTCCTCACCTGGCGGCGCAGCTTGCACCAGTTTGCCCAATATTTGTTCAAAGATTAAAAGAACTCTATGAAAACGTTCTAATTTTTAACGAAGTTCTACTCGCTGTATGGCTTAACTGTTTTTGAACTAAAAGCCCTGTGATGGATCACAGGGCTTTTTTCATTATCTTTGCTATTTCTTTTTCTTGCGCTGATCGTGTGGGACGGTAACTTCTACGATTGCAGTTGCTGTGTTGCCAGAGATATCCGTGCATTCAATATAAATTGTGTATATCCGGCCTGTGCCTTTGCCGGAGCGTTCCGACCTCGGGGTGAACGGCGAACAAAGCGTTCGCGATCTCTGGCGTCAGCAGGATATCGGCAAATACTCCGGACAATTCGAGACAAAAGTCGGTCGACATAGCGTTGTGCTGGTAAAGATCGCCCCGGCGAAATGACGGAAAAATTGCTATGAAGTCGTAAATGTCACATGTATTAATGGAGAAATTCTTCAGCTTCCTTTCCACCGATCTCTTTTATAAGGTTGTATATACATGTCGTAAAATCCCCAAACTCATTACATGCTTTATACGGATAGGCCCGTATTAGATGTTTGACTGCCGGCTCACCTATTGTAAGCAAAGCTTTGTTGGCTCTCTCAAAAAGCTGGGCATAACCCGGAAACAGGCAGTTTATGATGTACCTGATATCTTTGGGGCGTTTTCTGTCATTGGCCATTATCTTGTTGATTCTTCTTATCTTAATCTCAGTCCAGCGGGAAGGAAACAGTACCCTGAATAAGAACTCTGGCATAGGGATGACGATAAGCAACCCTACACAAACAAAAATAATAATGCATACGGCCTCGAGGAGTACGAAGAACGCCTGTTTTGCCTTTCTCAGGGCGGCATATTTCTCACTTATCGCAGCAAGAGCATTAACGCGGTTTATAGAACCTTGCTCAAAACCGAGGACATCGTATGAAGTGTCTTGTAAGATCTCCAGGATCTGCTGCTTTTCAAGGGAAGGTTCCAGGCACAGCATTTTCACTATCAGCCCCGATACCTTTGGAGCGGCAAAAGATGTTCCATTAAGCTTCACAGTGCGGGCATGAGTCTCTATGCCGGTGTCCGAAGGAAGAGTAAGTGCCTGCGTGGTTTGGTAGCTTCCATCCGCAAAAATATCTATGTTGCCATAATTGGAGTAGTCCTTGCGAACTCCGTTGCCAGAGGCACCCACACAAATGACTCCTTCCAGAGCAGCTGGATAAGTGGACTCCTTTATGCCGTCGTTGCCTGCGGCTGCCACCACAATAGCACCCTGTTCAATAATGTCTCTGATGAGCTTTTTCTCGTGCGGCTTGGGAGAATACGACCCGAGACTTATGTTTACCACTACTCGATCACTTGGTTTGTCTCGGAGATAACTTCTTACTAAGGTAAGAGCATTGAGATACCTCTCGCTGTCAACCGCTCCTTGTGTGTCATCCACGCTGTGAAAATAAAGCTTGTTAGGCTCGCCGTATCTTCTCAATATGGTGCACACTACCTGACCGTGAGTAACGTCTTCGAAGAGCTGCAGGATGTTTCGTTCTTTCTTCATCATACTGGAAGCAGAATCGATGACGAATGCTATGACTTTCGGTCCCATCCTGTCTTCTAACAATTGAGCAGGGTCGAGGAACACAAGGAAAATGGCCGCCAGAAGAATGAATATAAGCAACCTTCGATATTTGCGTTTATGAAAGGGCTTCATTTTTCGTCAGTTCATAAAGTCGGTTCTGGCATTTATCACTTTACACTTTCTCATGGTCTTTTGCGATTGCAACCAGGCCGAGACTCTGATTAGCTTTCTGCGCCCGCTTTACCACGAGCAGCCATGTAGATGGAGGCAAGTTCTTGCCCATCTCATTCTATTTTAACGTTCGGCACTCAAAGCGTGTAAGACATTTTCGATTATAAGGCTCCAACTGAGAGAGTGCCCCGGCATTAGTAAGGAACGATTTGGTCTAATTCAAGAGATAAAAAAGAGGAGCAGGTGGCAATAACGCTTATTTTCTGGCTTTGGTTTGCATGTTTTGTCACCTAAAATCTGATTGTATTTGCTGCTCTTTAAACATTGTCTTAATACAGCGAAGATTGAAGTACTTAATCTCGTAATTTTTGCCTGTCATGTCTGAGCGCATTTAAAACCTTCTTTACAACCATAAGGTGCAGCTGTGTCAGATAATGTGCCGGTATATTTATTATCCTCTCGAGCAGATACCATGCCATTAGCTTAAACATCTCTTTTGGCCTTTCCCGAACCTTATGGTGCGCAAAGAAAAAGAGCACCGCCGCAATCACGCCTACCTCAGGCCCGCAAGAGCCTTTCGGGACGCGAAAGCTAAGCGATGCTCTTTCTATAGCAAGGATGTATGACCGCTGTTTTTGGCTCATCGAGTCAAAAGCAACGGTGCTCTCTGTGTAGTAACAAAGAGCACCGAGCCTCCCAAACGCTTTCCGAAAATTACTTCTGCCGATTTGGACTTAAGCGTCTGAAATCTCAGTGTATAGTTTTTAATTAGCCGATTTCTCCCGGCTGGGTAT
>CAYSLN010000108.1:0-7972 GCA_964431825.1 uncultured Pirellulales bacterium
GACACAATTTTCAATCGTACATTCGGAGTTTTCGCCGCAGGATATTCCTCCGCCGTAAGCATTGCCGCCGACACCACCTGCGCCACCCGTTTCGTAAGTACCACCACCATCGCCGCCTGATATTACATTACCGGTAATTGTACAATTTGTAATCGTCCATCCGATGCTTTCGCGTAAGTATATTCCTCCGCCACGAGCATAGCCGCCTCCGCGTGCATCGCTGCCCCGGCCGGCTGATGCGCTATTATTACAGATGCTGCTGTTTTCGACACTCAATCCGCTTACCTCATCGCAATATATTCCTCCGCCATAAGCATCACCAGCCGAATAAATTTCCCACCCATGAAAATCGTCATAAAAACCGTTGCGACCTATTGCTTTATTATTGCAGATGTCGCTGTTTTCGATACTCAACTCGGCTGCGTTACTGCAACGTATTCCTCCGCCATGCGCAGAACTACAGCCTTCGGCTTTGTTATTATCTATCGTACAGTTATTGATAGACACTCTGCTGTCTGAACCGCAGGATATGCCACCTCCACCTCCGCCTGATGCCGTATTGCTGACAATAACGCAGCCCTCAATGGCCACAGAGCTGACTGAGCCGATATATATACCCCCACCATAACCACGACCATCGGGAGTGGGAAAAATGTCTATGCTGCCCAGGTCACCTTCACCACCTTCGGCGGCGTTATTACTAATCGTACAGTCAATAATTGCGGGGCTGCTATCTGAGTCGCAGTATATCCCGCCGCCGTAACCGTCGCCACCATCTCCCGAAAACTGCCATTCATCAGTCCATCCATGTCCATGATCTCCACCGATAACGGTGTTATTACTAATCGTACAGCCAATAATTGTCGGGTTGCTGTTTGACGCGCAGTATATACCACCACCGTAGCCCTTTTCGCCGTCGGTATCAGGGTAGACACTGCCTCCATCTTTACCATGGACTTCGTTATTAGTAATTACGCAGTTGCTGATTGTCGGGGAAGAATCGCTGCAATAAATCCCGCCGCCATAGGCGTCCTGGTCATTTGCATCACTGTAGATGTAGCCATTTCTTATCGTAAAGCCGGAAACGATACTATCCGGCCCTTCACCACTATGGAAATAGAACCCCCGGTGCGGGTCGTCTTTACTGCCGTTGCAATCGATAACTGTAGCAGCGACTACATTCGGGTCATTCGGGTCTGTGCTGCGGACCGTGATGGCCTTGCCCAGAAAATCAAGGTCCTTGTTGCCTTCGCCGGTATATGTGCCCAGCGCGACGATAACTGTATTGCCATCGAGCGCGACATCAATCGCCTCCTGAATAGTTGGATAATCTGAGGGAACCGATAGTGGATAGTGGGTAGCAATGCCCAAAGATACTTGAACCAAACCTGGACTGTTCCCGGCGTTAGGATCCGAAATTATCAGATTACAATCGTACACACCTCTCGTGAGACCTGCTGTATCGACACTGAGAGTAACTTCATTGGTTGTTGTCACTGAACTGCCACTATTAGGCTCTACCTCCAGCCAGTCGCAATCTTCGGTGATTTGCCAGTTCAGTACTCCGATTCCACCATTCCAGATGCTCAATAACTGTGACTCTGGATTGGGTTCTCCTTCAAACGTAGGAAACACAATCGTCTTAGGCGAAAAACGGATGATGGGGGTCTGAGGGACTAACTCATCGGCACCCATGTCAATAATGCCACAGGCCACCCTCAGCTCACCGTCAATATCAGTTTCCCCGGATTCCGGGACGTAATTTGGATCGCCCATGTTGATACATGGAGAGTCCCAACTTAAATGATAATTCTCATTCTCTGCATTAATAAAATGAGGATCAGAGTCGATATTGCCTTTGCCTGACCAGCCACCTTGTATGTCGCTGTATGAGATTGAAGGGCTGCAACAAGAACTATCTGTTGCGAAAAGATCATCCCATATAATTGTATTCGACACAACAACAATGTCCCATCCAGGTACAACATAGAGTCCCTTGCCAACTTGATCAGATTCGGCTGTGTTGCCGACAATTGTGCAATTACTTATGCTAGTGTCGCCCTGGAATATATAGATACCACCACACTTTTGAGCTGAATTGTTTGCGATTAAGCAGTTGCGTAATATAGTCATCTCGCGGTTCTTGTCGATATATACACCTCCGCCTGTCTCAGCTGAATTGTTTGAGATTACACAATTGTCAATCTCTTCTGTAGCATCAGTGTTCAAGGATATACCACCGCCATTTTCAGTTGCTCGGTTATTAGCTATTGTAGACGCCCGGACTGTTATGCTGGCTTCGACCTTACAACAAATGCCGCCACCTTCACGACGGGCAAAGTTATCCCTTATGTTGCAGTCTGTGATTATGGGCCTGCAAAGAGATCCGATGAAATAGATTCCACCACCCCAAGATCCTGAGTTGGCATAAATATCACAATGTGAGATTATGGGGGAACTGTTTTGAGACAGGATCCCACCTCCACCCCCATAACTAATATTGTGTGAAATAACACAACGGGAGATTGTGGGGTTGCTGTTTGATAAACAAAAAATCCCGGCACCAAATGTTGCATAACCGTTAGTAATAGTGACACCAGTCAGAACAGAATTGTGTCCTTCCCCACAATGAAAGTTGAATCCTCGATGTGGCTCAGATTCGCTTCCGTTACAGTCTATGATTGTAGCGGCGACTATATTCGGGTCGTTCGGGTCGGTGCTTTGCACGGTAATGGCCTTGCCGAGAAAGTCCAAATCTCGATTGCCATCGCCGGTGTATATGCCCGGTGCTATGATTATTAAGTCTCCGTTAACAGCGGAATCTATAGCTGACTGGATAGTGTCGTAATCTGAGGGGACATGTAAACAGGGCTCCTCTGTGAAACGTAAAGTCACTAAAGCCGTTCTTGGATTATTTGTTGCGCATGGATCGGAAATCGTCAGCTCACACAGGTATTCACCGAAAGTAAGGTTCGTCACATCCGCATTGATTTCAACCTCATCAATTTCGCCTGTTGAGCAGCTGCCCTCAAGAACATCAAGACTTAACCAGTTGCAGTCTTCAGTAATAACCCAGTTAACTATCCCGGGTCCGTCATTCCAGATTGCAAGGTACTGTCTGTCTGGATTGCCCGAGTCTTTATGAGCTATAAGTTTGATTTTTCTAGGCTCAATCTCGATAAACGGTCCTTCGAAATGGAACTCAACAGCACCAATGTCTAAATATGTTCCCATTATGCGAGGCTGGCCGTCGATATCGGTCTCTCCGTCGGCCGGGATGTAGTTCGGGTCACCGGCATTTATACATGGCGAGTATGGTGACAAGTGGTAATCTCCCTGGTCCGGATTGACAAAACACGGGTCGGCATCAATATTAGTGATTTCGTAGCTATAACCAGGAACACAACTATATGAAGGTGTTGAGCAATTACGAAGCGGCGAGGAACCATTGTTCCATATGATACAATTGGTGATAGAACCATCACAATTGTTTAATCCACCACCGATATCGTCGTTATCAGTGTTGCCGAAAATAGTGCAATTGGTTATAATACCATCACAAGCCGATAATCCACCACTAGAAATAGCAGCAGTATTGCCGGAAATAATGCAATTGGTTATAGTGCCATCACAGTTGCTTAATCCCCCAATATAACGATTAGCAGTATTACCGGAAATAATGCAATTAGTTATAGTGCCATCACAGTTGCTTAATCCCCCACCATTATCATTAGCGTTATTACCGGAAATAGTGCAATTGGTTATAGTGCCATCACAATAGTTTAATCCCCCGCCAAAAATGGCAGTATTATTGGTGATGGTGCAATTGGCTATTGTACCATCACAACTGTAGAGACCACCTCTATTAGTAGCCTCGTTTCCAATAATAATACAATTGGAAATAGTAGCGGTAGTGCCGCCTCCGTGGATACCACCTCCGTCACTAGCATAGCCATTTGTGATTGTAAGTCCCGCTATGACTGAATTCGGTCCTTCGTCATTTTGGAGATAAAATCCACGATGCGGCTCCGCCTCGCTGCCGTTACAATCGATAACCGTCGCTGCAACTACATTCGGGTCGTTCGGGTCGGTGCTACAGACGGTAATCGCCTTGCCGTGAAAGTCCAAATCTCGATTGCCGTCGCCGGTGTATGTACCCGGCATTATGACAACCGTATCGCTGTCATTGGCATCATCGATGGCGGCCTGGATGGTGTCGAAGTCATATCCTGGGCCGGGCCCTACAGTGATTGTGCGGGCCCTTGCCAGAGAAGATAAAACCAGCAACAGGGCAAATACTATCAGCCGTCTATTTGGGGTCGTCTTTCCGCTCATTCCTGCTCTTTTCGTCAGGCGTATGAAAAAGCTTAGATGCAATAAAGATGTTACCATATCTCTTGACTTCTGTCAACCCAAAACATGTAGAAAATATTTTGACATCGCAGCAACAATCAGCATTAAGCCCCCCTGCACACCCACCCAGCGTGGTCACATCGGAGCCCTTCATAATAAATCGTCAATACTTGTCCTGAGCTTGTGCTACACTGAGCAACGTCAAAATGTCGAAGGAGTAAATACTGTCCTGCTTGCCCTGCGAAGCCCCTTTGTTTATGGCGAAGTGTCGAAGGCGTCAATCGAACCACCCCGGCTTTGCCGGACTCAACCAGCGAGATACAAGATACCAGCGACGAGCGACGGTAGAAAATGCGACACAAAATTTTCAAATTTTGGGGTGCTTTTCTACAAAAAATGGTCGCGTTTATACAAAAAAAGCATGAACTTATACAAAAAAATACAAACCTTTACACACTTTCGCCCCCTGTTTTGCAACACTTTTACAATTTTCGACTTGGAAAAATCTCCCCCAACTAAATACCAGATACTAAATACCAAAGACTAACACCCATCGCTGCTTTAGTATAAGTATAAGCGCAGAGAGAATTTAGAATTGATTCAAAAAACGCAGGTCGTTTTCAAAAAACAGCCGAATGTCGGTGATGCCGTATTTTCGCATAGTGAGGCGTTCTATTCCGAATCCGAATGCCCAGCCGGTATACTTTTCACTGTCTATACCAACAGCATCAAAAACATTCGGGTCGACCATGCCGCAGCCACCCATCTCCACCCAGCTTTCCTTGCCAGCCTTATCCATCAGCAGCAAATCAACTTCTGCACTCGGCTCGGTGAACGGAAAGAAGCTCGGCCGAAATCGCCATTTGGTATCGGGGCCGAAAAAAATGTGAATGAACTGGTCAATGGTGGTCTTCATATCCACCATAGTAACGCCTTCGTCAACAACGAGTGCTTCGAGCTGATGGAACATATACATATGCGTTGCGTCAACAGTGTCCGGCCGATAGACCCTGCCCGGCGCAACAACCCGAATAGGCGGCTTTTTGTGTTCCATAACCCTGATTTGAATTGTCGACGTCTGACTTCTCAACAGCATGTTATCATCGATATAGAAATTGTCGGAAGGGTCCCTTGCAGGGTGTTCCGGGCCGATATTTAAGGCGATGAAATTATGCCATTCATCCTCAACTTCTGGGCCGTAGGCCACATCGAAGCCCATCCGTCCAAATATCTCGAGCAGCTCATTTAAGGTTTGCGTGATAACGTGCGTTTTGCCGATTCCAACAGGCTTGCCCGGCAAAGTTACATCTATTAATTCCTGCGACAACTCCTGCGACTGCAATAAAGTCTTCTTTAGCTGCTCAAATGCCTCGGTAACATCTTTCTTTATCCTGTTTGCGAGCTGACCTGCCTTGGGCTTTTGTTCGGCGGAGAACTCGCCTATCCGGCTGAGCATTTGGGTGACCTGGCCTTTTCGAGCCAGGTATTTTATGCGGAAATCCTCCAGAGCCTTCGGGTCAGTGACCTTCTTCAAGTCATCGAGGGCGTTTTTGCCAATCTTTTCGAATTGCTCAAGCATCTCTCGTATTTCGTGACTGGTGGCCCGATTTCACTATATCTATCCGCTTTTTTCTGCGGCTTTAGCAGCTTCAACAACAGCATCGAAACCCTTAGGGTCGTCAATAGCGATTTCACTCAGCATCTTTCGGTTGAGTTGAATGTTGGCTTTTTTGCAGTCGTTGATGAACTGACTGTACCTTACGCCTCGCTGTCGGCAGGCTGCGCTTAAGCGGGTAATCCACAGACCTCGGAAATCACGTTTTCGACGTTTGCGGTCAATTCGCGCGTTGACACCTGCCCGAACGACAGCTTCCTTAGCGAGACGATACAACCGACCTGCGGAACCACGGTGACCTTTTACTGCTTTGAGAACTCGTTTTTTTGCCTGGTGCCTTGCGGCGCCTTTTCTTACTCTTGGCATATCAGCTTTCCTTATGAAAAATTTCGATTCTTTAAGCCTGCTGGCGGCAGCTGAGTAAAGGCCGAGAAGCGGGCTTGATTAGTTGATTATTGACTATTTTGTACGATTCTTTTTTAGAAGTACCTTATACATTTCCAGTTATACCATATTATAACGTGACATCTATTTGTTGATTTTGGTCTTGATTGTTTCAGCCGCAGCGCCTGTCGTAACAGATGCTTTTTATGAAGTACTTTATACCTTTCAAGTTACACTCAAGTTATACCATATTATACCGTGACAGTTATTTGTTGACTTTGGTTTTTATGGTTTCAGCTATAGCGCCTGTCATAACAGATGCTTTTTAGAAGTACTTTATACCTTTCAAGTTACACTCCAGTTATACCATGTTATACCATGTTATACCGTGACAGTTACTTGCAAACTTTGGTCTTGATGGTTTCAGCAAAGGCGCCGGTCATAACAGACGGGGAAGCTATTCGTCTTCGGCGTTTTGCGTTCTTGCCGCTCATAAGGTGACCACCGCCAGCGCGTTTGTGTTTTACTTTGCCGGTGGCGGTGATTTTGATTCTTTTACTCAGGCCTTTATGTGTTTTCTGTTTCGGCATTTAGGTAATTCCTTTGAAAATAAGGTACTGCAAATACTCGAGAAAATATAAAACGGGTAGGTTAAACTATTTGCGGCTGTTGGTCAATAAGATAGTGTAAAATCTTCGAAAAAGGGAAAAGGCGGCTCGTAATGCCTTTATAATTCTTCCTATAAATCCTTTTGTAAATCGTTTTGTAGGCTTTTTATAAATCCTTTTAGAGTGGTGGGTTATGGCGAGGAGGTGGAGGGCTTACTATGTTCGGGGAGGATTTAATTTAAGAATTAGCTCAACAATCATACATTCAGGGACGCCGTTAGTAGTGGTGGGGAGTGTACAGGCGGTTGGTTAGGCTTTTTTTGATGTTTTGTAAGTAGCCGAGGGGGACATGTTGCGCTTGTGAAAAGGCGCTGAAGTGTGTGTGAAAAGTATTAGATGTGCTTATAAAAGAGGAGATGAAAACGTTGTAAAAGTTTGTAAAAAGAACGCAAAAATTTGTAAAAATGACCCTTAAACCTGGGTGAAAAGTTGTAAAACTTTGTAAAAATTTGTAATTTTTTGTAGATTCTCGTTGACAGATATTGTCAGTGGGGATATTTTCAAAATCGGTAGGTATTAACAGCGAGAGCGCATTCAACAGCGAGAAAATATTTGCCGGCGAGAGTGTATTTTTTAAGCGAGGATATATTTGGGAGGCATAGCTGAATGCGGAGAGACAATCAGCCGGAGTTGGTTGAAGGCTGCAATTATATATACACGTATAAAAACAAATAATCCAAAGTATGTTTTTTGAGCGGAGGTAAAATTATGCTTAAAAAAACAAACATTCCAATTCTGCTATTGTGCGCTTTGATGTTTTTGGCAACAGGCGCAAAGTGCTTCGCGGAGGCATCGGCTGAACTTGAGCAGGCAAAGTCGAATGTCATTTCCCTTATCCAGGAGCGTAACTTTGCTGAGGCTGAGGTGCAAACGCAACAATTGATTGCCAATTTCACCGGGGACCCGGATTTACAGGATGCGCTTTACTCTATCGCACGGGAATACGAATGGA
>CAYSLN010000109.1:0-2980 GCA_964431825.1 uncultured Pirellulales bacterium
ATTCCTTGTTCGATATTTGAAATTAGACCAGATTCTCCCCGAGCGCGTATGCCTCCTTTAAGCTCTCCGGCTTCTGGAGAACATCCCCCTTCTTACCAACCCCGGGAACAATAATCTTGCCAACCAGCTCCATTTCCAGATATGCAAGGCTCCTCTCGAAGAATTCCACTACAAGCCCCGCCGTCCCCCTGTCTTCTTCCTCGAACGGGACCGCTATCACCGCCCGCTTTCCCCTTATCCTGGGCCTGTTCTCCTCGCAGTTAAAATATACAAACCTGTCGACCAACATCTTCATCAGCCCCGTAGGCCCGTACCAATAAACCGGCGTCCCGAAGATAATCGCATCACTCTCGTTTATCCTCTGATAGATTTGACGCATATCGTCGTCTTTACTGCACCGCTCCCCCTGCCAGCACCTGTGACATCCGTCACACTCGGCTATGGTGATATCGCCTAAAAACAGTTCATCTACTATAGCCCCTTTTGCGCGCGCTCCCTCTGCAATCTTCGAAACGATAATATGGGTATTACCCCCCTTCCGTGGACTCCCGACAATCGCAAGTATCTTTTTCATAATGCCGCCTCTGCCACACCATTTTAACGATTACCTGCTCAAGTACAACCGCCAAATTCGGCGCATCCCACAAAATCGCTTTTTAACTTTTTGCCTTGCCAAACATCTAAGGATATAATCATCTGTGCCGATATGATGCAGGCCATTCTCGAAAGGATAAAAATGAAAAACACAACTCTCTTCATAATGTGGCTGCTACTCATCGCCGGCTGCACAAGTAGTCCCAAAGATACCGAGCCAACCACCTCCGACAACGCCTCGGGTTCAATTTTTATAACTATACCAAATACTTTTATTAAGTTTGAAAAGGCTTCGTCCCCAAGCCGCGGCGAATACATAATGGTAAGAAGGGCCTTTACGCCCGACACAAATCATTCTCAGCCTAAAACCATCGGAGGCAACTACTTTTGGGCCACTATAGGATGGATCTCGATTCCGAAAACTCAGGATGGCGTGTATCGTTATTACGAATCAATGAAAAACCAACAAACCCCCATGTTTACAGAAAATGATTTAGAACTCTTGAAAGAAAAAATAAAGTCCCACTACTCTAACCCTTGATATTTAACTAACTAAACAAGGGCACTCACCCCATGTAATAAAAATCACGAGCGACGAGTCACGAGCGACTAGCGACGGTCCTTGTCTTCTGTACTCTGTCTTCTGGTTCCTGTCTTCTGTCTTCCAGTCTCTTCTTTCTGGCTTCTGATCCAAAGGCCAACCATACCCATACCAATAAACCCGAGCAGCATTGCACGCGGAGCAGGAATCCTGCAAACTTCCACATTGTCCAAATAAATCTTTGTTGTCATCCCATCGTCGCTGCCCAAAAGGTCGAAGACAAGATACGCATTCATACTACTAAGTCCTGAGACATCAAGACTAATCCTCGACCCAATCACCATCGCTACGGTTTCCAAATAACCCGTGTTGTCACGATAATAAAAATTATCAACCCCCGGATTGGAAACCAACGGGTTCAGATTTGTCGGATTATCATACAGCGAAATCGTAAACACATCAGGCCCGGCTAACGGATTATAATCTCCACTCGTTCCCATTGACAACATCAACATAGTAAAAGAAAGCTTCGTTGCCTTCGATGGAATCCAGAATTCCTGGCTTAAGGTACTCGATACAACATCCTCAAAAAAGAGCGCATGACCACCACCGTCAATGACAGTACCGGATTCAACCACCCAGCTGTTCAGCCCGGCGGAAAAATCACCATTTTGTAGAGTAGGCAGTCCGAAGGCCGTCACCCCCCCTAATGCAACAACTATTCCACTAACACAAACCACCCGGATAAAGTTTTTGCAACTCATCGCATATCCTCCTTAAATAGCCCGACCTCCTTGAACAAAACAACTCCATCAGTTCAATCAGAGCGCAAAACTTTTTTACACTTGTCCACATCCATGTACCAAGTGCCGTAAGTACATTGGAGGAGATTTTACAGAAGTATTTTCCAGTAAACAACAAGGAAAATACTGACAGGATAGAATCCACAGAAAATTGCACATCCCTGCTGTCCAACCCTGGACTCAAGTGACCGTCCCGATCACCCCTATCCTCCATGTTTTATCAAGCAGCATTATACCTCTCAGAACGCATCTGTCAAGCAAAAATTTTCCCATTCAGCCCAATTCTCCGTAACTTCGCATACGCACCAATCCCCCCTTTTCTACATATTTACCCAAAAACCCCGTTTTCCACGAATTCTCACCATAAATCAAGCTTTTTAGTTTACCCCCGCCAACAATACTGATATTGCGGATTACGAAGGATGAATTTAGATTTTAATGCTACAATAAGTGCAACCAAAAGGAACCGGAACATGCAGCGAAACCAGAGCAAAACAAACAAAAAACCATCTTACCTAAAGGTAATGATAAGGAATTGGCTTTTCGTCTTACTTATCTCTATTTCAATCTTCATACTGGCTGGCCGGATAAATTATTGGCAGGGCTGGCTTTTCATTGCAGGTTATATCTCCTTCTTTCTGGCTCTGTCGGTACTATTCGTTAACAAAAAGGACCTTATTCTGGAACGCGCCAAACCGGGCCCGGGTACAAAATCCTGGGACAAGTTCTTCTTTCCACTTTATGTGCCGACCACTTTTTCAATCTCCACCATCGCCGCTTTGGATGCTGGCCGCTTCAACTGGACCGGAAACCTCCCTGCATTCGCCTATATAATAAGCTACATAGTCCTTGTCCTTTCGCTCTCCGCATCCTTGTGGGCTATGTGGGTAAACAAATTCTTCTCTACCGCCGTACGAATTCAGACCGACAGAGGCCACCACGTCATCCGCTCCGGCCCCTACCGTTTTATAAGGCATCCCGGCTATCTTACCGGCTGCCTCGCACACATATGTACCGCACTCGCACTCGGCTCGCTTTGGGC
>CAYSLN010000109.1:3080-7823 GCA_964431825.1 uncultured Pirellulales bacterium
TTACCGGCTGCCTCGCACACATATGTACCGCACTCGCACTCGGCTCGCTTTGGGCTTTGATTCCTGCATCACTGGCTGTGCTTCTCATTATCATAAGAACTTATTTGGAGGACAAAACATTAAAAGAGGAATTACCCGGATACTCCGAATACGCACAAAATGTAAAGTTTCGCCTGCTCCCCCATATCTGGTAAAAACATCGGGACCACTTCCCCGCCTCAACCATCCTATCATCCCGACCGAGCCAACTAACACCCTTGTCATCCCGACCGAGGCCGAAGGCCGAGTGGAGGGATCTATTAAAACACCCCCGGCTTTGCAGGACTCAACCAGCAAGATACGAGATACCAGCGACGAGCGACGACTAAGTCATCCCGAGCGACTTGTCCTCCGTAGCTTTAGCGAAGCAGGATTGCTCTGCTTGGGATTACTTTTCTAAGCAAACCAACAAGCGACCAACGACCAGCAAACAGCCGAGCCTCCCAACGTACCAATACAACAATCCCCATTTCGTTTTCGAAACAGTTTATCTTTACCTAAACAACTTAACTTTTCACCGGCTTTATTTAGAGCGTCTTTTCTTTAATTCCTCAAGATATTTTGCCGCGATATCTTTACCGCCTAATCCAAAGGCAAGGGCCAACGCAAGAGAAATACCACCAAGGATTATATTGAAGGTAGTAGTTACCAAAAGCGATGCAATGCCAAGCTGTTCCAATGAAACAGTTACCGCAAAAATTATAATTGCCCACTGGCTTATACTGGCAAATATCTCCGGCTTGGGCAGATTCGCATTGCCTGCTGCCGTGCGAACTATTCCTGACACAAAACTGGCCAGAAACATAGCAACCACCAGAACAAGCAGCGCTGCTATGACATTCGGGACGTAAGCAAATAAGCTTGTAAGAACATCCGATGCCTTTGGCAGCCCCAATGCATCGACTGCCATCACTAAAACCATAATAATAATCAGCCAATAAACTATGCCGCTTACCACTTCTCTGGCGGAAAACTTCAAATCGCCCTTCTTGAGAACTTGTGATATGCCCGCCTTGTCCGCCAGCGTATCGAAGCGCACTACCTTAAGCAACCAGTCAATCATTCTTCTGATTACCCTGGCCACAATCCAGCCTACTATCAAAATTACTAATGTGCCTAACAGGATAGGAAGATAGGCCAGTATTTTGGTCAACATTTGGCTGAGCGGCTCAGCTATAAGATTGTCCCATTCTAATACTGCTAACATTTTTCGTACCTCCACATTAAATTGTTAATATTGTATATCGTTTCTACTATATCTTTTCTGTATCACCCCCTCTATTATTATCGGCGTTACTGTTCGACGTTAATTAAAATTTACCTTTCTGGTTTTAAGGGTTTCGACCCGATTTTTGGCCAAAAAACGAGGTTGCCTCGCCATAACGCTTTTTATTTAGCCCCCAGGTAACATCTTGGGGGGTTTTCCCACGCGAGGAACGCTTTTCTTTTCTAAGCAAACCAAACGGCGACTAAGTTTACCTTGAGCTTGTCGAAGGGCCGGTGCCTTAGCTTGCCCTCGATTGTTGCTTCCTTGTTTACACTATCGGGGGCCAGCCCGCCTTGAAGATAACTTCTCCGGGTAAGCTTAGTGCGAGAGAGTTGTAGTTGTGGCGTTGTTATTTAAGCCCCTCCTGCCAATCTGGCAATTGAGTGTACCAAGATGCGGTTAGGCCTGCCACCCATTTTTTCTTTATAACTACTTTAAAAGCAAGAAGTTATGCTTTTGACTTGTTAAGTCCTATAAGTTGGCACAGCATTTGCGAGTTATTTGTATCATAACTAAATATAAGTTCTTGGCTCACGAAGGTCCAAAGGCACATTGTTACGTGTCTTTGATTCTCCACAGTCGAGATATTACACAGGTATTGTAATTGTACCGTTTTGAAAAGGAGTTTTTAATTATGGCTAAGAAACCAGCAAATCATGGAAAACAATGGACCAGAACACAACTTGCAGAACTCAAGAAACTTGTTAGGCAAAACACACCAACAAGGTTGATAGGTCTTAAACTTAAACGATCCGAAGATGCCGTATACTCAAAGGCCAGCGAAGAAAATATCTCTTTGAAACCGACAAATCAGTCACCATACAATCGGCGGAAGTAGAAGAATATAACTGGATTTTTCAAATGGTAAGAGATACCCAAACCAGTAGCATTGTAGTTGTCTATCACGATGAAACGAAAAATGCTAATGCTGGTAAATATAGAGGTCACATTTTTTTCTTTGTGCCTCAAGTGGCCAGTATTTCTCACAATCATACGCTTTTTGGCATAGATACGCAAAGTCACTCAGTGTCAGATTTGCTTCACAGGAAAATATGTGAACTTCGTGACAGTTACGGATTAGGCACGAAAAAGTTGCATTTTACAGACATTAGTGGTAGGCGTTGGTACAAAAGCGATGAGGGTTACCGCGTTATAATGGAGGTCCTCATTGATGCCCTTCGATATAAATCTTCCCATATATTCGAGGCTTCTTTATCATGTAAAATAGCTGTTATTTTCTATCCTAAAAAAGGTGATGTGGAAATATATGGAGGGTTAGGAAAAGAACAGTACTTAAGACATGATGAAACGGTAATGCGCACGCTTCTCAAAGGAGCTTTGCACTCTCTCTACGATGATTCTAACAGAGTCCGCATTAATGCTATATATACCGACGGACAACCTATGCACCGTCCTCTCGATGGAGAACGAGTGATTGATAGACTAAAACGTGACGAACAATATGGCAGAAAGCCTTTACGGGAACATGTAGACTTGGCTGACAATGTTCAACTGATTGGTATAAATTCAGACCACACAAAGTACGATTTAT
This sequence comes from uncultured Pirellulales bacterium, assembly GCA_964431825.1. Taxonomy (GTDB): domain Bacteria; phylum Planctomycetota; class Phycisphaerae; order Sedimentisphaerales; family Anaerobacaceae; genus CAYSLN01. The sequence continues at coordinate 5,939 of CAYSLN010000109.1, forward strand.
CAAATCCCGAACGTAGACATTCTAACTTTTTGCAATTGTCAGATCTTTTGTTAGGTGCGATTATAAAATCGTGTTACTCAAATACACGACGTTGCAAGAATCTACCTAGAATTGGAACCAGCATGACCGCTCAGGATAAAAAAGCCATTATCGCGTATCCAATGATGGAAATGTTAGAAAAGAAAAAGAGAGGGACGGGTTTCAAAAATAGCGGACATTATAAAGCTTTTTCCTTGACCGAATTGACTTTCAAAAATTCTGTGCCAGATTTCAATGAGTTAAAAGTACAAGACCCATCAATTTTCACTAACACGCCGGAATTTGATTTTGGCTTTTAAAATTTTTACATTAAAAATTGATTTTAGAGGATTAGAATGAACTGGTTAGCAATTTCAGTAGATATAATTGTTGGTTTTGTGTTAGGCCTTGCGTGTGCTTTTGTATTGAGAATAATCCAAGGAAAGACATCTAAGAGCTTAGCAGAAGAACTATTTCGTGAAAGTGAGGAACAACGCAAAACAAATGTTGAAGCGTTAATCGAATCAATGAAGAGCCATTTTGGAGCTTTATCTTTGGACGCATTGTCCAAATCTACTGAAGAATTGTTAAAGCTATCAAAATCGCAGTTAGGAGCACAAACACAAGCGGGTGTGCGAGAGTTAGAGGGCAAGAAAGCATTAATTGATCAAAAACTAGAGGCGATGAAAACAGAACTTGCAAAAGTCTCCACTCTCGTAGCCAATTTGGAGAGAGACAGAGAATTAAAGTTTGGGGAACTCACTACACAACTTAAGAACGCGGGTGAACAAACTGCGAAGCTTATGCAAACCACAAACAAGCTCCACGAGGTTTTAGCAAGCTCAAGAGCAAGGGGACAGTGGGGCCAAAGAATGGCAGAAGATGTTCTAAAGCTTGCGGGATTTATTGAGAATATAAACTACTTAAAACAAAAACGCATTAGTGGGATTGGAACACAACCAGATTTTACGTTTCTCCTTCCCCGTGATTTAAAGTTAAATATGGACGTTAAATTTCCCTTAGATAATTATGTCAATTATCTGGAAGCTAAATCAGAGGGAGAGAGAGTAACATACAAAACTAAGTTCATACAAGATATCAGAAACCGCATGAAGGAAGTAACAAGCCGTGAATATATAAATCCCGAACAGAATACGGTCGACTATGCTCTCTTGTTTATTCCGAACGAACAAGTATACGCATTTATCCATGAGCAAGATCGAGATATTCTGGATGAGGGGCTCAAAAACAAAGTAGTCTTTTGTTCACCAATAACCCTTTTTGCGGTTTTGGCAGTTATCCGAGCTGCCGTTGACAACTTCGCGCTAGAACAAACTTCTAATGAAATACTCTCGCTATTGGGAGCTTTTAAAAAACAGTGGGGAAAATTTCTTGAAGGGCTGGAGAAATTGGGTAGACGTATTAAAGGTGCGCAGACGGATTATGAGGAACTCATGACAACCCGTCAACGTGAGCTTGGAAAACCATTAGCTCAGATAGAGCATCTCAGACAACAGCATGGGTTACCTGTAACATCTGATGAACAAATCGGGATTCTTCCCATTGAAGATAAACAAATTGATGATGAGAATGAAGACACTGGTAATGTTTCCGTAGATGACATTCCGTTCTAAGTTTTTCGAGCTGCCTTTAACTCTTACAGCATCTGCTTGTGCTGCCTTCTGTTCGGATACTGTTTTACCCGTATGCCTCCGGCATACTTACTATACGTTTCCTCATTGCGGCCTCCGGCAGCACTCCGCAATTTTGGTGCCTAACTTTCGTTTTGAACTTGGTGTTTTTTAGTAATTCGAATTTGTTTAGAATTTAGGTTTTAGTGTTTAGGATTTTTCCAAGTAATACGCCT
>CAYSLN010000110.1:0-7729 GCA_964431825.1 uncultured Pirellulales bacterium
TCGTCTTATTTACTTTTAAAAAGAGCATTATTTATTAATGTTTTCTACAAAGCAAAACCAGATACCAACAATGTCGAACGATTAGTCAAAGCCAGCAAGGCCAGCGAAAGAGGTGCGTTTGATGAACTTGTGCGGTTATATCAACGGCGTGCGATGCAAACAGCGGTGCGAATCTTGGGCGATACAGAAGAGGCATCTGAAGCTGTCCAGAATGGCTTTGTAAATGCATATGTGAACATTGGTAAATTAAAACAGACAAAGCGTTTCGAAGTCTGGCTGTTGCGGATTGTTACCAACGCTGCAATCGGTCAGGTAAGAAAGACCAAACGTGCCACACAACAAATAACAGAAAATGATTGCCTTGAGGATAAAAAAATGCTCTCGCCAATTGAGAAGCAATGCACCGAGGAATTAAAAGAAACAATACGCCAAGCTATGTTGAAACTACCAAAGAAAGAAGCTAAGGCGATTGCACTTTTTGGCATAGAGGACCTTTCACAAAAAGAAGTTGCCGAGGTTATGGGCTGTTCGGTTGGGGCAGTAAGGTGGCATGTATTTCGGGCAAGACAAAAATTAAAGGTATTACTGAAAGAGTATCTGGAATGAAAAATACAACTGAAAAAATTGACCTCCTGCTGCAGCGCAATGCTGATGAACAGTTGAACAACGTCGACTGGAACAAATTAAATTCTGCGATATCCAGACGACTGGACGAGACACAGCAGGGCCAAATTTCTGCGATTGGACTTCCAACTATCTTTAAAATAGCCGCAGGGCTCGCTGCAGCGGCAGCGATTGTGCTTATAATGGTTATGATTAAACCGGAAAAGCCGAGGGATACGCAGCATGGTAAAGATGGAACCGCAATGGTCAAATTCGTCGACAACAAAGGCTCTGCTTCCGTTGAATTCAAAACTAAATCTCCCAAATCGCACGCCATCGTTGATTTTGGAGGAAATATAACACTGGCAAAGTGCACCGTTGAAATAATCGATTCGAAAGAAATTCGAAAAAAAGATGGCACTCAACCGGCCTGGATTATAGTCAGCAGGCCTGAACCTGTATACGCGGGCAATGGAGCAAATCAGGATACGATGGATATGATTTGCCTGTTCTAAGAAAACACTCAACAGAAAGGGAATAAAATGAACACAAGAAATCTCGCAAGTACTGTAATAGTTACGATTGCTCTGGTCTTTATCTTGGCTGATTATGCACAGGCCGATAAATTACAGTTGGAGGATAAGCTCAGCAAAGATATCAGTATCAAACTCGCCGATGTCACAATCAGCCAAGCCCTGGAGAAAATCGGCCAAAAAGCAAGTCTGAAGATTGTCCTGTCAGATGAGGCAATCTGGAAACTGCCGCAGGGAAAAGCAACGAGATTGTCGGTGGAACTGGATGGGCCTCTGGCCGAGAGTATGACAGAGATGCTCAATGCCTTTTTTATGCGGTACGCAGTCGGAGACGAGGAAATTACGATATATCCGCGGCCAGAACTGGAGCATATCCTTGGCAGGCCAACGAAAAGACAACTCGAAGTACTCAGGTCTATTTACACAAATCCAATCTACGAATGTCTGTCAAACCCAATGGATACAATCAGCAAACCACTGGGTGGTAATGCACCTATTGTGGGACCTGATGCACTTGAAGAGATTGATTATGTGCTTCATAAACTTTGCGGAATAGAGCCGGATGAACTAAGGTCTTCAGATAACAGGTTTACACTGCAAAGGCCGGTGACGTTTGCTAATGTACTGGATCAGGTTGCATTAAGAATATACGAAGGATCAAGGTGGTATCTGTGTGGGATGGATTTTCCCAACCAGGCTCCGGAAATTCGGTTCGTGCTTGAAGAAGAGTTGCGGGAAGATATTCTGGATCAGATTGTCGATATTTCCTTCAAAGATGAACCGGCTTCCGTGGTACTGCAAAGACTGGCGAGCTGGACCGGTATGGAGTTGCTTGTATTTAAAAGTGAAACCTCATGGCTGACAGAGAAAATCTCTGTCGATATGCAGAACACAATGCTCAAACAGGCCTTGATAAACATCACAACCCTTTTGGATGGAGGCTGTGAAATTGACGTCGAAGATAATTCTATCCGTATAAAAGGGCCGATACATCGAACAACACGAGCGCCACAACCCAGAGCACGAAGCCCACAAAGCAAGCCCCAGGAAAACGACAAGGAAACTGACTCCGGTTACGTCGGCAAGATAAGTATCCCAATGGATGGAGGAAAGTACTATATCGAATTTATGCTGCGAGAAAGTGATTTGACCGAGCAGTTAAAGAAGCTGCGGGAGGAGAAAATAAAAGAGATTCTGGGCCGGCAACCGGAACCAGTGACAAAACGGATTATGCCTAAGGCACAACATGACATAGATATGAGGGATGCCGTCGCCCCATAACGATTAGCTGTCAATAATAATCGTCTCAGTCGGGCTCAGCAGTTTATAGCGTACCCCCCGCCAGCAGATGGTTCTGCCAAAGGCTGAAGAAATCATAAGAAATAACAGAAGCAGTGACCACACCCAAAAGACGAAAATGTCGGCAGCAATAGCCACCTTCATTTTTGGTCGGTCTTTTTTCAGCAATTTGCGTATCATTCTCTGGCGCAATATTGCCCGGAGAAACTGACTTACAAAAAATACGGCAAACACAAAAATGAAAAGTAACTGAGTTGAAAGTTCGAAGCCCTTCACCATGGCGTAGACTGCCAGGATGGCCGCACCCCATATACCCAACACTGAATATAAACTGATACACAATCCAAACCACCAGGTCCCTGATGCGCTAATCCGTGTGATTAAAAATTGTCGCCGGCCAAATTCAAAAAGACTCCGCCATGTGGTCGACTCATAAGAAGCCGCCAGACAGGCAGGAACGAATGCTACCTTCATACCAGCCTTCTTAACAGCATAGCTCAGCGACAAATCATCGCTTATGGCTCTTGCCCAAATCTTTTCAAGACCTACCTGACGAAAAACCTCCACGCAGATGGCCATAGACCCACCCCACGCCTGATTGAAACGCGTGTTGCCGAACAGTTGAGCGACCCTGGAGTTCATCGCCGACAGAGCCAGACTGGCTATATTGTTCTTATTTGGTATAAACCAGCGATAACCACTGGCAGCACCGTTCTTGGATAGTCGAAGAGGCCAAACTATGTGACTTAGCCAGTCGCTGCGAACAGAAATATCAGAATCTGCAAAGGCAATAACTTCTACATCATCGCCAATCCTGTTGCAACCGTAGAGTAAGTTATGGACTTTTTGACCACAGGATTGTGCCAAGCCTGCGAGCAATATCTGAACATCCTGAGCCTTTGAACCTTGACTCATCTGGTTCTTTAGTTTGCATAACTCAACATAGGCCGGGTCAGATTCTTCCTCAACCACAAACCATAACGAATAATCATCGTAGTCCTGCGCGAAAAATGAGGTGATGTTCTTTCTAAAATTTGAATCCAGCCCCTTACACGGCACAATCAAAACAGTGCGTGGCTGATATGAAGGAGGCTTCCTCTTGTATTTGGACAGCGCATAGCGATAATTGCTGTAGGCCTGAAGCAGAAACAGTAACTGCGGCAGGACAAACAACAGGGCTATATAGTAATGCCACTCCATACTCATATCTGGTTATTCTGCGATTGACTCATGATATAGAACTCAACGGTACTATCAAATCAATAAGCTCGTCTACAGTGTAAGAATTCGCCAGCTCCATCGAGATCAAACAGCCGTGACTGTGGTCAGAGGCAATAATTATCAGATTATCGCCGGCCCGGTGCCATCCTTCCTCCTGTGGTTGGTGGCCGAGAATAAAAATATTAACATCAAAGAGCATGGCCATTCTACCGAGCGTGGCCTGACTATGTTTTCTGCCCCAGGTCAAAAGATAAGCCGACCCAGGTTTCTCACAATCGCTAATCTCAAGAGGTCTGTCCATTATCTGCCGGTCAAATTTGTCAATGAAACGCCCGTTAGGCAGCGAATGCGATAGCCATATTCTGTTGTCACATCTTACCGCTAAAGGTTGCGAAAGCAAAAAACCGTTAATGGCCAGAACAATATCAGGAGCGCCCTCCTGGAATTCCCGAGCAAGAGCCGACCGCATCGAACGATTCATACCTTTGCCGTTCTTCATCACTTCGCTGTTACTAATGAATGCAGTGTCATGATTGCCCATAATAATATGGACACGGTCCGGGAAGCTTAACTTATAGCGAACAGCATCAAACAGCAATTTGTACGACAAACAATCTCCTTTAGAATCCTGAGGACCTCCATGTATGATTTCCTGCAGGATAATATGCCTGTCGGGATTGCCTTCTAAATCAGCAAAAGCTACTATTCTTTCAAAATTTCGCCGATGTCCGTGAATGTCACCTGTTATTATAAGTGACCCCTCGGTGGGCAAATGAATCAGACTACCACGCCGAAACCTGTCTGTATTGTTGGCTTCCACGCCCTTGTTTAGCAAATCAATTATTGTCTGAGGCATTTTTATTCGGTTTAATCTTGCTACCAAATATAGTGTGTATCATCAGGTCCAGCCTCGATATAACCGCCATCATATTACGTGGGCGCATTGCAGGGTCTTCTTTTACGGAATCCATCACAAGCTTTGAGATTCCGACCGGTATTTGTTTCTTCAACTCGTGAGGTGCCGGACAGGCTTTCTCTGTGACAAGGCTAATACCGTTTTTCCTTTTGGGTATCAAGGTCGGAACATTCTTCCCCGTCAGAGCCCAATACATTGTAGCACCCAGATTAAAGATATCGGTTTTCGGGCCGAGCGGTTTGCGCCTTACCTGTTCAGGAGCAATGTAATCCGGCGTGCCCTGAATACGACGCTTGGTCGTTCCGATTTTGCAGCTCTGACCAAGGTCTATAATTTTAATCGTGCCGGATTTGTTTAAAAGGATATTATTCGGCTTTATGTCACAGTGAATAAATCCCTGCTGATGCATAGCGTTAAGACCGGTCGCCACCATTCTGAATACAAGCAAAACATCACCCAGACTCAAAGTAGGGCTGTCTTCAAGAGTCTCTCCTTCAAATAACTCCATGGAAAGAAGAAGCTCTTTTGTTCTAAATACACCACCAATTTTTTTTAGCTTGTGGCACTTACGGATGTACGGATGGTCTATACGACGAGCTACTTTATATTCGGTCTCCGTTTGCTCGAAAACCCTTGAATCCTCACGCCTTTCAAATATAAGCCGTTTTAAAGCAACGTTAGTCTTGTCCTGCTCGTCAATTGCCGAATAAATTGTACTCCGAGCACCCGTTCCAATACGTTTGATTATGGTAAATCCCCCCACACTGAGTATATCTTTAGCCATATTAGCAACAAAAACCTAATAACTTAACAATCTACGGTATCACACTATGTCTTAAAAGGCACTAAAGCAGCTTCTTGTTCCGTTAATCCTGCATTTCAGCACTGGAACTGCTATAATACACAAAAGCCCATTTTGTATAGAATTGCGAACCGACTGATTTAACCTTCGTAAGCTTGGTAATCTATAATAGAATTACTTATTTGTCCAGTGTCGAACGCAGTTTTTCGTACTATCGGCAAAAACAAAGAAACCTGAACAAAGTTATTGAAATTTAGTGGAAGTTCGGAGACAATTAAGATGAAAGCAGTTTTTTGAAAATGCAACGTATTGGCTTTTGTGGAATCATCGATATTCCCCGATAGCTCAATTGGTAGAGCGAGCGGCTGTTAACCGCTAGGTTGTAGGTTCGAGTCCTACTCGGGGAGTTCCTTAATAAAAAGACCGCTTTTCAATGTGCTTTTAAACAATAATCCTCCGTCGAAAAGTCCTTAGATAACCCAGGCGCTATACAATCCCATCCATCATTCCTGTAAGGCTTGTGCTTGAGTACACTTCTATGCCGTTCCCATGCCCGACAGAATCAACACCTGCGATATACAGTTTTCCTGCTCAATCAGCTCAAAAATACGTTTCCCCCAGAACAAGTCTCCCCGTCATCTGTTCCTTATTTGGCTCATCTCAACACATAAACCTGATTCTACTCAATTCAACTTGTGAGTGGAAAATAGGCCAAAAAGGCCAAAAAAATATACCCGCGGCCAATCTTGCATTTGGCGGCCTATGTGAATACTTCCAGCCATCGGCTCGCGGTTAAAGCCCCACATCCTAGTGTTCTATTCCCTTGTTATATAAGGTCTTACATAATTCCCATCGCTGGTCGAACCCTCAAAGACACTGATCACCTGTATAATTTAACACCTAAAAATAGCCTTTCTTGGGGTATTGGGCAAGTATATCATTGACTTTTGCCAAGGAAATAGCTAAAATAAACACTTCTGGAAAGGGTGCTCAAGTAAAGCTAAGCTCGTTAAATTGCTGTTTAGCCACAGAAAGGAAACTGCTCCAGCATAGTTAAATTGGTAAAAATACAAAAAAAGCGAGATTTGCCAATTTAGTCTTGACATAACGGGGCAAAATTGGTAAACTTGGCTAATTAACAAAGTTAGAAAAGTGGATGTGAGGATAGATGAAAAGAAAGACAATTCATATTCTTTCTTTCTGCGTTATCTACCTTCTCCATTTTAACTCTATGGCCAAACTGAGATAAGTTAGCAGAAAAAGGCCAGGAGCTTAACAGTTGGCGCCAAACGGAGGAGACACCGAAGGCGCCAGAACAAAACGGACTGCTTTAAACTTAAAGGATTGGGAAAATGAACAAGATTGCTGTGCATGAATGCCAGCAAAAAGAATGTCAAAAGAAAGTAGTTTTTTTGGGGGAGAAAACGATGAAAAAGTTGGCAATTATTTGTGCGATGGCAATAGTGTGTTTTGCTTTGGCTGGCATTGCCCAGGCACAGCATCCAATGGGACCGTATCACATTGAGCCATCCATCAGCTTATCAATTACGCCGGACGAAATTAACATTGGCGACCTTGCACCGCCTGTTTCTGAAGTGCCGGCCCAATTACAGGCCCACATCACTGCTAATTGTTCTTACCACGTTGAGGCGTCTTTCACAGGATTCAAACACCTTAACGGAGTTGAGTATATTCCAAATGAGCATATATCCGTGTTAATAAATAACAAAGACCTCCCCGTAGACAAAGGTTGGATATCAATAATAAGCTCAATAGCGGGCACTCCAATCGGTGGTATTGATGTTCCAGTAGATCTTAAGTTCAGCTTCTCAGGACAAGGACACACATATCTGGCAGGAACATACGGCGGAAGTCTGGTGCTTACGATAGCACCGGGGCCTTAATCGGAGAGAGGATGATGAATAGAATTCTCCAGCGCGGGTTTACCGTGTTAAGTTTTGTTGATCAGTCAATCAAAACTGCCCAGTACCTATGGAAAGGTGTTGTGCTAAAGAGATCCCTTGGATTAAACCAGGGAGAAAGGAGGTGGAGTTGGTGAAAACCTGAAACTCGCGAGCAGTGAGGCCCGTGAGACACCACAAGAAATTAGCTCTGTCTTGAGGTGGTGCGATTATCAGTTATCAATGAAAATCGCAAATTCGGATTTTGAACTCTATATTTTAGGGCTTCGGCTCAGGCGGATAGTAAAGCGGGCAGCCCCGCAGAGTCGACGAAGCAGTTTTGCCCGCTGTTTTGTGCGGCTCAGGCATTTAATGCCTGGCCAGAAGAACTGGGTTAGCTCCGAAGACCAACGTCGGTCTAATAAGGAGCGAAAGTTGAGAAAGGAAATAAAAA
>CAYSLN010000111.1:0-7501 GCA_964431825.1 uncultured Pirellulales bacterium
AAGAGATTTGGTGCACAGAATGAATTGCAATGGACAAGTAAGGCAAGATTAGCTGAAGAGTGTTACGCATTGGCCGTGAAGTATTACTTCGAAGGTGATACCGAAGCCGCGATGCGTAATCTGATGATAGTTCTTGAACTTCGTCCGGCATATCTTGAGGCGATACGCCTCAGAGAAAGAATCATTGCTGAGACAAGCCCGGATGAGGTGGATAAGCTGGAAAGAATTATGATGGATGATGTTGACCGCTTGGAAGCTCCCAACTGGCTTAGGAGGTAAACAGTAGCGGGTGAAGAGGCCAAGTAGAGATTGCCCGGGTTCCCATTTTGCAGCTTATTGCAAAATGGGGGCCCCTTCGCTCAGCTCCTCCTGGCAATAGGAAATACGATTCTGGAGTTATTGTTTTGAAACTTGGAAGAAACTTATATGCGATGGCCACGATTATCGTGGTGTGCTGTTTGCTTGCGGGCTTTCTCGCCGAGTGGCTGGATTCCGGCACCGGTAAAGACTGGCACAGCTTGTATCGAGCATTGCGTATTATCGCATTTTGCATCGGGACTGCGGGTGTGATTTGGCTCGGCTGGGACCACTGGAAAACGACAGGGATAATTACATCCATAGCCGGACAGCTCACGGATGAGAAACCTGCAAATCTGGAAATAAACGAACTGAGCAATGCGATTAGCAAACGCCTTAAGAACTACTCTAATAAAACGGAACAACTCCAGAGGCAAATCTCAGACCTGCAAATCCAGATTCAACTTTCACAGAAACAGAAAAGAAACACCGAGGCCATTATATACAGCCTTCGCGACCCTGTTATCGTTGTCGATGAGTTAGACAGGTTGTTGATGGCCAATGAGGCAGCTGGCAGGCTCTTCAATTTTGATTTCCACGCTTCACAACACAAACCCATCGCTGAGCTTATCTGCTGTGAAAATGTAGATTCGGATAAAAGTGAATGTGTAGAGTTGTTGCGACAAAGCAGGCAAAGCAAGACCGAAGCAACAAGACGGGAAATCGAACTGCAGCAGGATGGAAAACCAAAAATCTACGACTGCATCGTCTCGTGCGTTTACGACGATAAACAACAGGTTTGTGGAGTGGCTGCGGTGCTGCATGATATTACCCGCGAGAAAGAAATATCTCAGATGAAAAATGATTTTGTAAGTCATGTCTCGCACGAATTAAAGACACCTCTGGCGTCAATCATGGCATACTCCGAAATGCTCTCTGACGGAGAAGCTGATGATGAAAAAACAAAGAAAGAATTTTATTCCGTGATTCAAAATCAGGCGCAGAGACTCAATCGACTCATCGAGGACATCCTAAACGTTTCACGGATAGAATCCGGGCTGATAAAAGTTAATAAAGAATCTGTCAGCTTGACAATACTGATTGAGGAACAACTGCATATGATAAAAAGCTACGCCGAAGAGAAAAATATCAAAATTATTGGACAAAAGCCCATTGTTTTCGACCAGGTCTATGCAGACAAAGATATGATTTCACAGGTTATTGTTAATCTGCTTAGTAACGCAGTTAAATATACTCGGTCCGGAGGTTCGGTGAAGATTGAAAGTGAGGTAGATGAAATTGCATCCCTGGCGAGGATTAGTATAACTGATACCGGCGTTGGGATACCAGCCGATGAAATCGAACATGTCTTTGACAAATTCTACAGGGTTGGAGCTAACAAAAAGCAGGCAAAAGGAACTGGCTTGGGCCTCAATCTTGTAAAACAAATAATCGAAAAAACTCACAATGGACGCGTATTTGTTACGAGCCAGGTAGGTGTTGGAAGCACTTTTGGTTTTGAGTTGCCTTTGGCAGCAAAAGAAAAAGTCGAAGCAGCTTAAGAGAGTGTATAGGAAAAAATACATGACGGACGCTACTACAGTAATAGATTAACTTTCGGGGAGGCAGAACAATGATGACAAAGAAAATATTGGTTGCGGACGACGAGGTACACATTATCCACGTTGTGGCAATAAAATTCCGCAATAACGGTTATGAAGTGATATCAGCGGATAATGGCGCTGAAGCTTACGAACTCGCTTGCAAGGAAAAACCTGATATTATTGTCACGGACTATCAAATGCCGGTGATGACGGGACTGGAACTTGTCGAGAAACTACGCGAAAACGACCAAACCAAAGATATACCGGTGATTTTGTTGACGGCCAGGAGCTTTGCAATTTCAAAGGAACAACAGGAGACTCTGCAAATATCGGGCTGTCTAAGCAAGCCTTTTAGCCCCAAGGAGCTGCTGGGCAATGTTGAAGATATTCTATATAGCCAGGTGGGAAATTAAAACACATTGAGAGAACGGGTGAAAACTGACTTCATAATCTTGAAAAACTCGCGTTTTCGGCACTGATAACGAAGTCAGTGTAGGTTACGAAACGGCTCCACGATGTTTTAAAAAAGAGGACTTATGCTAAATACAAACGATAAATGCTTGAATCCGTCACAACTGCGCGAATTGAAAAGATTTGGTGACAGGATAAGCAAATTCGGTGCTAACTTTGTGGTTTACGAAGCGTATGGCGAACTTGTACTTACCTGCGAGGGCGGCAGATTCGAAAGCGACCTTGAGCAGTTAAAAAACGATGCGTTATGTGTGATGAGTACCGCAGAAAACGCCTATGACAGCGATACATCAAAACATGGTACGGTATACACAAAGCGAGATACACTTTTGTCTGCTGTTCTAAAAACGGCCCCAGCTGCTGGCAGGCAGGCTGAACCCATAGGAGCAGTTTTAGTAGACCTTGGCGATACACTGTCATGCCCTGAACCGAATGGACCGTACGGTGAGGACAATATGATTCCGGTCCAGGCTAAGAGCGAATACTTGAAGGAAATACTTGAACTTTTAACAGAGAATTTTCAAAGCACTGTCGAAGCAGAAGACCAAATTCAAATGGTCAGTACTGAGTTGGCGAGAGTCTACGAAGAGTTAGTCTTACTTCACAAGCTCAGCACGAATATGAAAGTTACCGAATCGGATGCCAACTTTCTGCAGATGGGTTGTGACAGTTTAACCGACATTGTTCTGGTCGAAGGTATCGCAGTACTTTTGGAGAAGGCTATAGATGGTGAAAAAAGACTGGCAGTTGTTGCCGGGTCGGGATTGATAGACATAGATGAGCGGATGGCGTCTATCTTACACAGCAGGTTGACCGACGAGGTAAACGATGGTAAGGAGGCACTCCTGGATAGCGAGGTGGATTCTCCTTTCAAATACGATTGGCCGGAAAACATAAGGAATATTATTGCCGTTCCTTTATTTGGCAAAGAGAAAGCTGACTCACATTTTGCACAAAGAACAAAAAATGGCAGCTTTATAATCGGTCTGATGGTCGCAATAAACAGGATCGACAAACAGGATTTTGACAGCACCGACGTAAAACTTTTTAACTCGATGGTCAGCGGATGCGCCGTCTTTGTTGAGAATGGCAGGTTGTTCAACGACCTCAAAGAATTATTTATAGGCTCGCTAAAAGCCCTGACAAATAGTATTGATGCCAAGGATGCTTATACTCGCGGTCATTCTGAAAGAGTAGCGTTTATCTCGCGATGGATTGCAGAAAAACTCGCTGAAAAAGAGCCTCTGGAAGAAGAACGAATACACAAAATATATTTGGCCGGTTTGCTGCACGACATAGGCAAAATAGGAATTGCCGAAAGCACGTTGCGTAAGACTGGCAGGCTCACTGAAGAGGAACGTGACTGTATAAATAAGCATCCGTCGATAGGGGCAGGTATTTTACGTGGAATAAAACAAATGCGCGATATCGTCCCCGGTGTATCCTGTCACCATGAGCGAATCGACGGCAAGGGATATCCAAACGGTTTGACCGGAGACCAGATACCGCTTACCGGCAGAATTGTCGGACTGGCCGATAGTTTCGACGCAATGACATCGAAACGAACGTATAGAGATGCGATGAGCGTCGAAGAGGCACTTGCAGAGGTAGAGAAAAAATTAGGTACACAATTTGATGAGAAAATCGGCAGGGTATTCTTGGAAAGTGACGTATACCAGCTCTGGGACATTATACAGCGCGGCTTTGGCGAAACTTATGAAAATAACAATTTCTCTGAATACGGCACTGCAGCTGTGGGGACACTAATCAGATGAAAGTTAAAACGCAGGATTATAACGATGTGACTGTTATTGAGCTCCAGGGCGAACTGGATGCCGATTTTATCGATCCGCTTAAAAATGCAGTCGTTGATGCAGCCACTAAACGCAAGGCCGGCATTGTGCTCGATATGAGCAATGTCGGATTTATCAACAGTCAGGGACTGGAACTATTATTGTGGATGCGAGACTATTGCAACCAGAATAAACGTGAGCTCAGATTGGCAGGCCTTGATGAGAACTGCTCAAAAATTATGGAAATAACCCGGCTCGAAAATGAATTCGACCACTACGCAGAGCTTGCCGAAGCGGTAAAGAGCTTTGCATAGAAAACATGTGAAAATGATTAAGAAACAAATATGAGTCAAATAGCCACAGAAAACAAAATGCAACTTGGCCAACTGCTTATAGCTCGCGGCGTCGTAACGGCTGAGCAGATAGAAAAGGCCCTTGCAGAACAGAAAGAGAAAGGCCACCGTAAGCTGCTTGGCGAGTTACTCGTCGAGATGGGCTATTGTACGGAAAATCAGATAGCTGCTGCACTGGCTCAGGCCTACAATGTGCCTTACGCCCAGCTCAGTCCCAAGATATGCGATGCAAATACTCTTGAGATTTTGCCAAGAGAATTCCTCGAAGAATATATCGTTTTACCTTTGTTCAAGGTTCACGATGTTCTTACAGTGGCGGTAAGCGAGCCGACAAATGTCTTTTTGATTGATGAAATAGAACGCATAAGCGACTGTAAGGTCCAGGTCGTATGCTCAACCGCCAAAGATATTAAAGCCACGTTGCAGACATACTTGCCGGCTGCCAACGTTTTCGTCATTGATGATATTATAGATGATGAGGGACTGGAAGACTTTACTCTAATAGAAAATATCACGCAGGATATAAGCAACCTTGAAGAAGTAGCGGGTCAGTCGCCGGTTGTAAAACTGGTCAACTATCTGCTTTATAACGCTGTACGCGAAAATGCCAGCGACATCCATATTGAGGCGGATGACAAAAGACTTCGCATTCGTTACAGAGTCGACGGCAAACTCTACGAGAAGATGCGTCCGCCCCATCAGATGCATCCTGCCATAGTTTCTCGTATAAAAATTATGGCTGACCTCGACATCGCTCAGCGACGACTCCCGCAGGACGGCGGTATTCATGTCTTAGTCGAGGGCAGACCAATAGACCTCCGAGTCTCGATTATGCCCAGCAACTTCGGTGAAAAGGTCGTTATCAGAATTATTGACCCCCAGAAAGTTATCTTCAACCTTGAGTCACTGGGATTTACATACGAAAACCTGCAGCTTTTCAGAGAGATAATACACTCGCCGAACGGCATAGTCTTGGTAACGGGCCCAACGGGTTCAGGCAAGAACACCACACTTTACGCAGCCTTATCTGAGCTCAATACCGATGAGGTTAACATCTGCACCGTTGAAGACCCCGTGGAGTGCAATATAGCGAACATAAATCAATCTCAGGTAAACAGCGGCGCGGGCTTTGAGTTTTCGATGGCGCTGCGGAGCCTGTTAAGACAGGACCCCGATATAATAATGGTCGGCGAGATTCGTGACCAGACTACTGCCACTATCGCAGTACAGGCTGCCCTGACAGGCCATTTGGTCCTGTCGACTTTGCACACAAACGATGCACCTGGAGCAGTAACCCGTTTACTGGATTTGGGCGTTGCTCCTTATCTTCTCAGTGCTTCACTTATCGGCGTACTGGCCCAGCGATTGGTGCGTAAGATATGTCCGAACTGTAAGACAGAGTATGACCCACCGACCGCTATAAAGAAAACCGTCGAAAAAGCGGTAGGCAAAGTCGAGAAATACTATCGTGGTGTGGGCTGTAAAAAGTGCCGCAACACCGGCTATGCAGGACGAATCGCTGTCCACGAACTCTTTGTGCCTAACGACGAAATTATGGAAATGATTAACGACCAGGTCAGCTTAAAGAAACTCAGAGCAAAAGCCCTCGAAAGTGGAATGGTTCCTTTGCAGTTGGATGGGATTGAAAAGCTAAAAGCCGGAATTGTATCTATCGAAGAAGTATTAAGAACAACTCAGACAGAAACTGAATGAGTTTTGGAAAATGACTTTATTAGCAACAGAAACTACACAGACAGATATTGACACGTTAGCTATCTCAGACGACGCAATATCAGGTCAGGCTTCTATCCGCTCGGATATCCAATGGTCTGAACGGCTTTATAAGGCAAAGGTAAAACCGACTGAGCTGATTATGTTTACGACCCAGCTTTCGGTAATGCTCGACAGTGGAGTCGTCCTCAGCGATGCCCTTGATGCCATTGCAGAGCAGGCTGATAACGATACGTTCAAAGCCGTAATTTCGGATGTAGCTGAAAATGTCAAAAGCGGAGAGAATTTTTCAAAAGCGCTGACTGACTATCCGAAGATTTTCAATTCTATGTTTATCAGTATGGTCAAGGCCTCGGAAGCATCCGGCAGAATGGCCGATATGCTCACGGTCCTCTGTGGCTATCTCAACTTCGAAATGGAAACACGAAAACAGATCAAGGGGGCGTTAACGTACCCGTTTATTATGGCATTAATGGCTGTCGCGGCCACGGGCACACTGATGTTTTTCGTCTTGCCGAGGTTTATGGGGATTTATGAGGCCAGAGGTGCAGCACTGCCGAAACTAACACAAGTATTAGTCGGCTTCAGCCATATCATAGGTAATTTCCAGCTAATGACGCTTATCGTAACAGTAGCCATATTAGCCGCGACGGCATTGTATTATTTCAGCAAGAGCACAACCGGCCGCAAGACGATAGATTATGTCAAGTTACACACACCCGTCCTGGGCACGATGTTTGTTGATATGGTCGTAACTCGTAGCATGCGTATTATGGCAACAATGGTCAATACTGGCGTGCAATTGCTCGACTCAATACGGGTAATCCAGGAATCGTGCGATAATTACTATTTTCAGCAGCTTTGGACCAGCGTCGACGAAAAAATCCAGGATGGCTACCAGCTCTCCGAGTCAATACAGCTCTCCCCGAGTGCAGAGTTAATCGCTCCGGGAATCCTGCAAATGCTTCGAGCCGGAGAAAAAAGCGGCAAACTCGGCGCGGTCTGTGACAAAGTCTCTGTCTTTTACGAGAAAAAGCTCGAGGCCTCAATCAAAAGTGTTATGGCCCTTATAGAACCGATAATGATTACAATCCTCGGCGCCATCATTGGCACCATTGCCATAGCGCTTCTGCTGCCCGTCTTCAAAATATCAAGCGTCATCGCACACTAAACTATTGCTCTTGTGCATTCTTCCATAATAGTCAATATGCTCTGTTGAAAAGCTTAAGCGGCACGCCTGATTATCATCAGG
>CAYSLN010000112.1:0-7472 GCA_964431825.1 uncultured Pirellulales bacterium
TGATATTAAAGTTTCCAATAATCAATTCTAAAGATGCCACGGGCTTCGCATCGAACGCCTGAGCATCCGATTCGCCGTCTCGTCATCAACAAACTGCTCCTTATCCGGGTCCCATCGCAGCTTCCTTCCTAACAACATCGCAATCTCACCCAAAAGCCCCACGCTTATCGACCGATGTGCCACCTCTATGGGCGTTATGGTTTTTTTGCGGCTCCTGACACAATCCAAAAAATTCTGGTGATGGTTCTGGCTCTCATACAACCTGATCTCATTCGGACCAATCACTTCCTGCAAAATCTTGTATGAGCTGGCCTCGAGCCTGCCGCGCCTGACATGAATCCAGCCATGTTCACCATACCATACAGTGCCCATACCCATAGGCTGCTGCCGGTCGTTGGCCACAACCATTGTAAGTCCGTCCTTATACTTGCATGTAAACTTATACTGCGTTGGCGCATCAAAAATCCCGTCTCTTGGGTACATACCCTCTCCCTCAATCTCAACGGGACCTGTCAGTTCCAGTCCCAGCCCCCAGTGGGCAATATCAACGTGATGTCCCGCCCAGTCCGTAAGCTGCCCGCCGGAATAATCCATTATCCATCGCCAATCCCAGTGAGGACCACTTCGGCCGAACCTCATATAAGGCCGCCATGGCGCCGGGCCCAGCCAAAAATCCCAGTCAAGTCTGTCTGGTACCGGCTCAACCGCAGGATTACCTCCACCACCCCTGCCCGTCGGTAATCCAACTTCAACCATGTGCACCTTGCCAATTCGCCCGTTAATAACTAACTCACACGCACGACGGAAATCCCGCACCGACCGCTGCCAGCTGCCCGTCTGCCATATCAATCCATAGCGATTGACCACATCACGCATCACCTGGCCCTCGTAAATTGTCCGAGCTAGAGGCTTTTCACCATACATGTCCTTGCCGGCTTGAGCTGCCATGACCACTGGTATCGAATGCCAGTGGTCCGGCAGTGCAAGTGACAGCGCATCGATATCATCCCTCGCTATCAACTCTCGGAAATCCGTATAAGTCTTGCAATCATTGTTCTCGTATCTGCTGTCTACCCTCCTTTTCGCCCTGTTAAGATTCCAACCGTCAACATCACAGACGGCTACAATCTGCGCATCCCCATTACTGAGAAATTCCATCATGTTGCCGGTGCCTTGGCTGCCCACTCCGATACAACCCATAACAATCCGATTGCTTGGCGCATAACTTCCTGCCTTACTAAAGACGGATGATGGCACAATATAGGGAAATGTTATTGCACCTGCGGCCAGACCGGTCACTTCTCGGAGAAACTGACGTCGATTAATACTCTTTCTTCGTAACACTGGTAGTTTCTCTTGAATCTTAACCTCTACTCACCACACTATTCCTCAAACGCAGCATCAAAAGCAGCCTCCGAGGGCTTGAAGTCAATCCTCTTAATGAATTCGCACGCTTCTTTCGCGCCGTGCTCACGGTCCATCCGGCTGTCTTCCCACTCAATCGAAAGAGGCCCCTTATACCCGATATCGTTCAGCGCGACTATAATTTCCTCGAAGTTGATATCGCCATGCCCTATCGAACGGAAATCCCAGTATCGACGCGGATCGGCAAACTCTGTGTGTCCCCCAAAAACACCAACCGTCCCGTCACCGTGACCCCACCAAGCATCCTTCATATGACAGTGGAAAATCCTGTCCTTGAACACACGGATGAACTTAACGTAATCAACTCCCTGATAACCAAGATGGCTCGGGTCATAGTTGAACCCGAACGACTTGTGCCCCTTCAATGCATCGACCGCTCGCTGGGCCGAGACAATATCAAAGGCAATCTCCGTTGGATGAACCTCGAGCGCAAACTTCACACCTTCGGCCTTGAACGCATCCAGAATCGGCGAGAATCTCTTGGCAAAATCCGCGTAACCGGCATCAATCATCGCATGCTGCGCCGGCGGAAACGAATACAAAAGATGCCAGATAGAGCTGCCCGTAAAACCGTTCACAACCTTCACACCCAGCTTCTTCGCAGCCTTGGCAGTCTGTGTCAGCTTCTTCGCCGCACGCTTACGAACGCCCTCCGGGTCACCATCGCCCCAAACATCAGGCGGCAAAATCGCCTTGTGACGTTCGTCAATCTTATCGCAGACAGCCTGGCCGACAAGATGTGTAGATATAGCGAACACTTTAAGGCCATGCTTCTTCAACAGCTCACGTTTGGCCTTGCAGTAGTTGTCGTCTTTCAGGGCCTTATCCACCTCGAAATGGTCGCCCCAGCAGGCCAACTCTAAACCATCATATCCCCAGCCAGCCGCTTTTTTGGCCAGCTCTTCCAAAGATAAATCCGCCCACTGCCCGGTAAAAAGTGTTACAGGTCTAACCATTTATCATTCTCCTTACCTTGAAGATTTAATATGCAACATTTCTAACCATCCCGTGATTATTAACTAAAATTCACACCTTTGTCAAGACAAAGCTTGCCTTATAAAAAGCCGTGTGTTGTTGTTTTGCACAATTGACAACTGAAATGCGTAACAATTGAAATGCGGCTCAGTTTAAGATAGTACTCATGATTAAGGTATATGCTCATCCTTTAACACAGATGACAGGCTCAAGCCTGGCCACTTTCCTGGCCAGATGTGCCTTTTCCGTGGCTTCGACAACAACGCTGACATCTTTATAAGCTTGCGGAGCCTCCTCAGCAACACCCCGATAAGACGCGCTTCGGATGATAATATTCTTCTCCGCAAGTGCCCTTACAACATCTTTTCCATGCCACCTTTTTGTAGCCTGCTTGCGGCTCATAGCCCTTCCGGCACCGTGACAGCAGGAGCCGAAAGAAGTAGACATCCCTTCTTCCGTACCGGCCAGTATATAAGAAGCGGTGCCCATAGTGCCCCCGATAAGTACAGGCTGGCCCGCTTTGCCAAACTCGCCAGGCAAAGATGCATGACCCGGACCGAATGCTCGGGTGGCTCCTTTGCGGTGAACATATAATTTTCTGGGCTTCCCTTCCACCACATGCTCTTCCAGCTTACAGGTATTGTGAGAAACATCGTAAAGCAAAGTTAGATTGCTCTTCGGTAAAGCCTCGTCGAAAACCCCCCTGGCCAAATGTGTCAGAACCTGCCTATTAGCTATAGCACAGTTAATGCCGCAGTTCATCGCACCTAAATATTGTTGTCCGATATCGGAGTTTATCAATGCGCACGCCAGTTCCTTTTCAGGCAGTTCTATTCCCTGACTCCGAGCTGCCTTGACCATCTTTGGAAGATAATCGGTCCCTATCTGATGGCCAAGGCCTCTGGAACCACAATGGATGCTTAAGATTATGTCGTCCTTGGCCAGGCCAAAAGCCCCGGCAATAGCATCATCATAGATATCAGTGACCTTTTGTATCTCCAGGTAATGGTTGCCCGAACCAAGCGTTCCGACCTCATCCTTTTGACGTTCTTTGGCATGGTCGGAGACGTATCTCGGTTTAGCCCCTGCCATCCGACCGTTTTCTTCTATACGTCTGAGGTCATCTTTGGTTCCATAACCCCGTTCGACTGCCCATTGCGCACCACCCATGAGCATCTCGTCCATTTGCTCTTTGGACAAAACCAGTTTCCCCCTGCTGCCCAGACCGGCCGGTATCCGTCGGGACAACATATCAGCTAATTGTGCCTTGAGAGGCTCAATATCAGAAACTCTAAGACCTGTCCCCAATGCACGCACACCACAGGCTATATCAAACCCCACTCCTCCCGCTGAAACCACCCCCCCTTTCTCTGCGTCAAAACCTGCCACACCCCCTATCGGAAATCCGTAGCCCCAGTGCGCATCAGGCATTGCAAAAGAGGCCTTTACTATACCCGGCAGCTTCGCAACGTTTACCGCCTGCTCATACACCTTATCGTCCATATCTTTGATGAGCTGCTCATCGGCATAGATGATTACTGGTACACGCATTTCACCGAACGGCTCGATGTACCATTCACACTCAGAACGTCTTTTTAGCTTCTCGGCATACATCTTACACCTTCTCTAAAATCATACGTCTACGATACATTGCACCTGCCAGTTTCCATCTTTGTCCTGCTCGACGTTCAAGTCCGTATAAGTGGCAGCCTTGACCTCCACGGCAGGGCTGTGCTTTTTCACATCTATGCTTTCACCCCACGCCTTGGCATAAAGTTGATTGTCTTCAATCTTAACCTCGAATTTACTAAACAACATATGCCGCGTTGCCATCTCATACAGTATAGCACTCAGCCACTTTACAAAGAGCAATTCATCATCCTGCTCTTCACATCTGATTTCAATCTGTTCTTTGGGTTCTACTGTCTGCAAATCGGTGACAACCGCGGTCATAGCCATGGCAGCTTGGCTAAAGGCCTCTTCTTTCGTCGGCCCGACACCACGAATGCCCATATCCGCCGGATGCGAATAATGCTCCCAATACCTCTTACTCATAGGGACCAGTTAACAGAAATTGGTCTCAAAAGTCAATCTGATATGGCAATCTTTGTTGTTAGTCTGCCGGCAGTTGGGATGAAGGCTCAGTCTGATTCTCATAGAGGTCACGTGCGTAAACACGGAACCAAAAGTTTCGATCCTTTTGACCTACCAGGACCATATATGTTCGATCGATACGCCACTGGGTGCCACCGGGATCTCCTTCGCCCCCACTGCTATAGCGGCTGTCAGACGTGCATTCAAAGTAATACTGCACACCACCACTACCATCGGTAGCCTGGGCTGCTGTCATCTCAGCCCAGTAATCCCAGGTACCACCCCCATGATCGACCTCCTTGGGTTCGCCACCGGAAGCCCACTGCATCGGGTTGGGTGTCGGAGGAGTTGTATCCGGCGGAGGAAGCGTTTTTGCAGAACGTATCGGCGACCAGTCTGTTTCCAAAAGATTGGATTTGTTGTGGGCCTTGGCTCTGTAACGGCAGGTCACTTCGGGGGCAAGGCCTGTATCCACCCACCTTGCCTCTTCGTCAGGCCCAAACGATAACCAGCCGCTGTTATATTCAGGGTAGTCAAAGTCCTCGAAATAATACTCTACACCGCTGCCGTCGGTTGATGTGGCAGTTGTGGCTACCATTGCAATCGAGTATGGCGAGGTCGCATAAGGCTCCACTGCCCATGTCATGGGGTTCGGTGTCGGGGGTGTCTGAGGCAACTCCTGTCGCCACTCGATGGCCAGGATGCTAAAATCATTGAAATCCACAGTTCCGTCTGCGGTGATATCTTCGGGAATTTCACCTGCCTCGCCGACCCAAAGCCACCAGTCAGACAGTGTTAGAACATCCTCAACATCAACCACACCGTCCCCGGTAAGGTCGCCGACTAAGCCCCCAATCTGCAGAAAAACAATACCCGCAGCGCTATTAACACCAATATCAATGTGAACAATCCCCGCAGGCGCTGAACACACCATACTCAACAACATCAATAATGTCGTCAGCCAGAGCTTCAGCTTTGCTCTCCCACTCATCTTCATCCCTCTTACGCCTTCCCTTACTTTCTATTGTGCTATTATGCTCTCAGTGGCAGGTTCAGGCCGGCTAACCCGGACAAAAATAAAAGTCACGAGTTTCCTCCGGCGTGGTAGCTCCTTAAATCATAGTCCTGAGCCGGCCTCGGTGGTTCGTATACCCCATCTCCGTTAGTGCATAACAACCCGTCGCCACAAATAAAACAACTAAGATGACCCCTGCAATAATTTCGCTCCTCATCACACTCCTGCTCTTAATACATGCTAAGATAACTAACCAAAATAAGTATTATGGTCATACGTTTAGATACATATCTAATTTACCTTATAAAACACCAAAATTCAAGGAAATTCTTGTCACATAACCGTCCCGACAATTGTGGGAGAATCTTTATCGGTCGGTCCTAAATGCCCGCCGTTAAACCACTTTACGCAAATCACATACCCACCCCCAATACGAATTCGAGCGACGCTTGTCGCGGCGTAGCCAAAGGCGAAGCCGGAAGCCCCGGTCTTTGCCCGGGGGTGCAGGCGAGAGCTTCGCTTCTTTCTGCTTAGTTCGAGAGAGTTAAAGTTTTTGGGCGTTCAAATCTATCCCCCAAATCCTCCAGTCCGTCAAACCCGAATTTCTGCTTGTGCTGCCTTCTGCTCGGATATTTATTTTTTCGTATGCCTTCGGCATACTTACTGTACTTTCCTCGTTGCGGCCTCCGGCAGCAAGACGAAATCCCTTCAATATACACCGTTAACTACAACCGTTCCATCAGCCTGCTGCTCAACCTCTAAATCGTGTCCTTCGTAATCAGCAATGTCAACACCTGAAAATGATACGCCACGTGTAAACGAGACACTGGGCTCCACTGTCACGCTGCCGATTCTGACAGCACTTCTGGGAGTAATTCTCCCGTTAGGATTTGTTTGGAACACTTGGTCAAATGAAGCTCTCATAATTCGTCTCCTTTCTAACTTAGGAACGTAACTATTGTTTCAGTATATTGCACAATTTCAAACTACAACCACACTAAAAACCGTAATTCATGCCTATCAAATACTAAAGAATAGTAGTCAACCCCACAATGTTTTTTCTCCGCTGCTATCTCTTGCCTCCGGCAAAGCTATTTAATCAGTACAATTGTCTGTTGTTATATCTCGTTGTCAACAAGATTCCCTCCAAAAGATGACTATAAACTCACCGGTCAATTTGAGTTATCCCGGATTTCCCATATGAAGTCGTGCAAAAGAAGTGAAATTTGTTAGAATAGAGCTTATGGAAGGCTTTTGATTGAGTTATCGTTACATCGCGAACAGAAAATTGGAGATTAAAATGATCATTCGGAGCGAGAAGAAGTCAGATATTGAAGCCATAGCAGAAATCACCATAGCTGCTTTCAAGAATTGCCCGCACGGTAACCACACAGAGCAGTTTATTATCAATGCATTGCGAACCGCCAACGCACTTGCTGTTTCGCTGGTTGCGGAGTTGGAAGGGAAAGTGGTAGGCCATATAGCCTTTTCCCCCGTAACGATTTCCGGCCAGAGCTCCGATTGGTATGGCCTGGGTCCCGTCTCCGTGTTGCCGGACTGCCAGAAACAGGGGATTGGAAAATCTCTGATCCAGGAAGGCCTGTCATTGCTGAAAGCGTCGGGTGCAAAAGGCTGCGTCCTGGTGGGCGAACCCAACTACTACAAACGGTTCGGGTTCAGAAATCTCCCGGAATTGATTCTTGAGGGGGTTCCCCAGGAGTACTTTCTTGCCTTGCCATTTGGGGAAAACAAGACTCGTGGTGTTGTGGTGTTTCATGAAGGATTCAGTGCCAGTAGCTGACTTCTTGGCTTGGCGCTTTCTTTTCAGTTTTTACCCGACGCGAAAAAATCGAGCTATATTTAGCCCCGGTCTCTGGCCGGGGGTGCAGGCGTTTACCCCGTGAAGTGCTTTTGCTACTTCACCGGGGCGAGGAACGCTTCTTTCTGCTTAGGGCGAGAGAGT
>CAYSLN010000113.1:0-7449 GCA_964431825.1 uncultured Pirellulales bacterium
GTAGACTATGCTGCTTTGGCGGAAGGCTGGCTTGATGAGGAGCTTTGGCCGTGAGTGTGTGGCGTGCTTAAATAGTTACTTAAAGTATTGGATTAATTCGGGGCCTATACTGATTTGCAGTATAGGCCCCGTTTGTTTTTCGTATTTTGTGTTGCGTATTGGACATAGTGAGAGGGGGATTCGGAGTGAATCCCGCAAAAAATCGAATAGGGATAAATTCCGAACAGGGAATTCCCGAAGCAGCGTAACAATGATAAGGGTCGCTGGAACCCAGCTAACATAGGATAGTACCCGATGGAAAGCCCGAGACACAACGCAGTTTTATCAGGTTTATCAAATGGTTTTCTCAGGTTTTTTTCGAAATGAGGCGGGCTGGGTCTGCGGATATTTGTTTTTTAATATTTGTGAGTTGGCATTTTTGATTAAGTCAGCGCAGTGTTTAAAGGGCCTTAATGGCCCAAAATCACATGAAAAACGCGGCTTTTGCCGTTTTTGACGTCTTTTTGTCCCGCATTTGTGTTGATTAGATTTTCGTAAAAAGGTTAGAAAAGAACGCAAAAATGTCTTGCTATGTTAATTGAGAATAGGTAGAATAGGCAATATAGTAGATTTGCAATTTCGGCCATTGAGGGCCAGTGTACATTTCCAAAGGAGGGAGATATAGGCAAATCATAAATTCCATTAGCACAAGAGACAGAAGTCTAGAAAATAAATAGTAGTATTAAAGGATTAGTATTAAAGGGAAGGAGAAGTATGATGAGAAAGTATGTTATATGTATTGCTATGTTAATAGCTCTCATGATGGGAGTGGCTCAGGGTGTAACTGAGAGCAATCTTATTCACCGCTGGAGTTTTGATGGTGCCGGTGACTCTGTTGCTTCGCCTGACGGGACCCCGGTAGGAGACGCTGATGGTGCTTTGGTGTTAGATGGCGACGGAGACTATTTGTCACTGCCGCAAGACACACTCACCCCCGGTCTTACAAGCGTTACGATTGAAGCCTGGTTCGAACTAAGTGGCTCTCAGGATTGGCAGCGTGTGTTTGATTTTGGCGAAACCTCGGGTAACGATGGTGGAAATATGATAATGTACGCCCAATCTGGCTGGGATACAAGATTTGTTTTTAGCACCACTGGTCTTCCTTCATGGATGATGGGGGAAGATGCTATAGGTGCCCCTTTGATCCCTATTGACACCCCGACACATATTGCCTGTGTGATTGATGGCGCCGCCAGCGAGATGAGACTCTATCAGGATGGGGCGTTGATGGGTACGCTAGCTACAACGATGGACCTGTCAGCAGTCTCGAGGATGAATGCCTTTATTGGAGGTAGCAGTTATCCGGGCGATCCGAAGCTTAACGGCATTGTGGATGAGTTTCGTATCTGGGACGCAGCTTTCACAGACGCGTTTGCTATGGCAAGCTATGAAGCAGGACCGGGAGAAATTATCCCCGAACCGGCGACTATAGCGATTTTGGGTTTTGGCTCTCTGGCGTTAATCAGACGCCGAAGGAAGGAGTGTTAAAGATGAAAAGAACAGTATTTGTTTTAATGTTTGTGTGTTTGGTGGCATCGACGACAAGTTATGGTGTGGTAGTGTATGAAGATAATTATAACAGCTACACTCCAGGCGATGATCTTCCCGGCGCGTGGAATTGGCTTGATGGTGGGATTGGTACTCATACAGCCAAGTTTGCGGACTATGGAAGCATCGTAGTTGAGCATGTCGCCGTGATTAATAATACCGGAGGCGAAGCCGTCAACACAAGATTTGGTTCAAAGTGGGGCATCACGTTGAACGGAAATAACACCGAAACCGATCCGGCGTTATACAACATCTCGTTTGATCTACGCAATCTCCAAGGTAACTGGGATCCTCACACGTTGGAATTTTTTGTTCTCACAGGAGGTGGGAACGGAGTAGGTTATGGTTCCGGTGGTTATGATATTTATCAAGCTGAAGGTACGACTACAGACATACCTGCAGCTGACAACTGGTACCATGTATCAGCTAACCTGGCTGACTTGAGTGTTGGCTGGTGGAATGGAACCGCCTGGGACATGACGGCTACCGACTGGCAACTTGAGGTTGGTGGTCCTGGTTGGCCGGGTGTGCCAGTAGAACCAGGTGAGTCATGGACCCAGATATGGCTTATGGATAATCTCGAGATTACCATGATTCCGGAACCGGCAACAATAGCTCTGCTTGGTCTTGGCTCTCTGGCGTTGATCAGACGTCGCAGGTCGTAAGTAGCGGCGAAGAAGCCTAAAGACGTATAATTTAGACGTAAGGTGCGCTTTTCTGAATTAGGAAGAGTGCTTCTATGAAGTAAAACACCCCGTCCCTAGTTTATCAGAGACGGGGTGCTTTTTTAGTATTAACATAAACCAAATTTGACTTTGTGGCTTGCCTGTGTTATACTGATATTTTGTCGGTTATAGCTTTTTCATGGGGCTCTGGACAAATCATGTTGCACAAGTAATTTTATGATTGTCGTCATTCAAGTCTTGTGTTACGACTACATCTGATAATCGAGTATTTGGTTGTAATCTGACTTTTGCTGGCGTTGATTTTTCGGCCGGAGGTTAAGAATGAGACAGTTGGTTTGGTATTTATCATTCCTTTTGTTTGTTTGTGTGCAAACTAATATCCAGGCGAATTTGCTGCACCGTTATAGCTTCACAAACGGAGATTCAAGTGCCGTGGACTCAGTTGGAGGCCAGCACGGCACGCTGGAAGGTGGAGCCACAATAAGCGGCAATGCGGTTCAGCTTGACGGGGTAAACGGTCATGTGAATCTGCCGGGTGATATACTCGAGACCGGACTTCAAAGCGTTACGATTGAGGCCTGGTTCGAGATAGATTCCGTAGCAGGCTGGCAGCGTGTGTTTGATTTTGGCGAAACCTCGGGTGGCCTTGGTGGAAATACAATGTTCTACACCCCTACATCTGGTCCTGGTGATTCAAGATTTGTCATTGGTACTAACGGTGTTCCCTCATATTCAACAGGTGAAGATATGGTGACTGCCGATGTCATTGCTGTCGATACCCCGACGCATATTGCCTGTGTGTATGATGGCGCCACCAACCAGCTCAGACTCTATCAGGATGGGGTTTTGCAGGGTACGACAACTACTACGATGCAGCTGTCAGGTGTCGCGAGGGTGTTTGCTTATATCGGTGATTCTGTTTATCCGGACGATCCGTACCTTGACGGCAGTGTGGATGAGTTTCGTATCTATGACACAGCTCTGACAGAGGAGGAAGTTTTGTTCAGCTTTAATTCAGGCCCGGATACAATCGGACCTTCCCCGATAGTCATACAAGAGACGGGCGGCACAACAGAGGTTATCGAGGGCGACATTGCTACTGATGAATATACCGTTGCTCTAGCGTCGCAGCCGCAGGGCACTGTTACCCTTACAGTTGACCCTGATGAGCAGTTGGATGTCGGCAATGGCCGTGGTAATCCTATTAATATTGTCTTTGACACAGAGGATTGGAGCTCCGAGCGGACAATCGTGGTGACGGCCTTTGACGATATCGTTTTGGAGAACGAAACGCATACCGGGCTTATTAGTCATTCTATTTCAAGTAGTGACCCTAACTTCAATAACATATATCTGCCTTCAGTCCGTGTTAAAGTTTGGGAGAATGAATGCGGCGCATGGGGATATAATTACGCTGATCTAAATTATGATTGCAGCGTTAATTTTTATGACTTTGCAATCTTTGCTTCCTACTGGCTCTGGTCGCTCAATCCTATAACACTGGAGACCATGGCGTTTGAATGGCTCGAAACGACTCAGCCTTATTTCACCTGCGCCCAGCATGGTCCGATACAGAGTTCGCCGACACAATTTTTTGTAGAGCCTAATGAGGTGGTTTGTGAAATTGATGAGAAAGTCTACGGTCATTTCCTCGAGCATATCTATCATTCCGTCAACGGCGGACTTTGGGGAGAATTGGTATGGAACAGGAGCCTGGAAGGGTGGTCCTTGGGAGTTCCCTCGCACTGGACAGAATACGGAACCGGCTCATTCAGTAGCAGCACTGCTGCTTTGAACGGTGATTATTGTCTGCGTATTAACAACAATGATGGAACTGAAACGGGGATAGAGCAGACTCCGTTTAATGTTACGCCTCAGCAATACAGTGGCTCAATATGGGCGAGGGGAACGACGTCTGGAGCGATGATCGTCAGGCTTCTGGATGGTGCGACTATTCTGGGAGAGGCAACTTTGCCGAGTCCCACTGCAGATTGGCTCGAGTATCCCTTCAGCATGACGCCAACAAGATTGGCACAGGATGCCACTCTTCAGGTAGGAGTGACTGGTACAGGAACCGTTTACCTGGATCAGATAAGTATGATGGGACAAGATTCGATAGACACCGGTGGCTACAGGCCTGATTTACTGCAGGCCGTCGATGACTTGCGTCCGCCTTGCATTCGCTGGCCCGGAGGTTGTTTTGCATCTCTGTATTTATGGAAGGACGGAATCGGACCGCAGCATATGCGTCAAAAATATCCTGCTTATATGTGGGACGATCAGGATATAAACTCCTATGGAACTGATGAGTTTCTCCGGATGTGTGAAGCCCTTGGCGTAGAACCTATAATCGTAATCAATACCGGTTTATTGGACAATGCATGCGGTGGTACGGCTCAATTTAAGCTGCCGTCGCAAGATGATTATTTGCCTTATACGCTGGACTGGATGGAATACTGTAATGGAGATGCCAATACAACAATATGGGGTGCTGTGCGCGCAGCCAACGGCCATCCAGCCCCTTATAATGTCCAGTATTGGGAAATCGATAACGAGACGTGGGCCGCGGGCTCTGTGGCGTATGTCGCCAGGATACTTGAGTTTGCTCCGGCAATGCGGACAAAGGCGGCAGAACTTGGTGTTCCGATTAAGATTATCGCCTGCGGAAGCGGTGGTTTTGACACGGGCTGGAATGAGGATGTAATAGATGGTTGTGCAACGGATATTGATTACATCAGTGTTCACTATTATGAAAATCCAAACAATTACCAATCCGGGCCCGCTGCTTATGAAAATTATATAATTAATCTTGGCAATTACATCGCAGGCTCTGCTAATTTGGATATGAAAATTTATAATTCGGAATGGAACGCGCAAAGTACGGACTGGCGGACTGGTTTGTTTGCCGGCGGACTACTGAATGTTTACGAGAGGACTTCGGATGTCTTTGAAATC
The DNA here is from genome assembly GCA_964431825.1 of uncultured Pirellulales bacterium. Classification (GTDB taxonomy): domain Bacteria; phylum Planctomycetota; class Phycisphaerae; order Sedimentisphaerales; family Anaerobacaceae; genus CAYSLN01. The sequence goes on from CAYSLN010000113.1 coordinate 5,229, forward strand.
GGCGGCCCGGCTTTGTTCCTGCGGCATACATCTGCTTCAGACTGGGACAATGCCTTTATTAATTTCGATCATACGGGTTGGTTCCCCGCGCCAAACTATGTGGTAATGAAGCTTTGGCGTGACAACTATGCTCCTTACAGAATCAATGTAACGGGCCCTGTTGGCAGCCTTAATGCGATAGCAACCAAATCTGCCGATGGCAGTAAGATTTATTTTAAGGTTGTTAATCCCACTGACCAGAGCGTTCCAGTCAGACTGGTTATTTCTGATACCTTTGAGGCTGAGAGCGTTTCTATGCAGCTGATAGCGCCGGATTCACTATGGGCCCGCAACACTCTTGAAGACCCGGACGCAGTGCGAGTGGAAGATTGTTATGCGAGCCTTAACGATCAGACAGTACGTTTCACTATGCCTCGACTATCAGCTGGGGTTGTTCGGGTCAGCCGGGAGCAGTAGGGGCAGTTGGGACAATTACGATCTTGAATGGAAGGTCGCTCTTTGGGAAGAAGTAATATTCTAAATTGTGTGTAGTGTATTAATGTATGGTGTGTTTAAGTCAGAAGTAAGCCAAAAATTGTTAATAACGAGTGCGCATGGTTGAGGGTTTCCAAACCAATAACGTATGGATTGGCGATGAAACTGTGGAGGCGCAACCTGAGTTTGTGGCAACAGACGTGCATACAGTTCATGTTATGTTCGTGTCAGAGCAATTCTTACAGTAATATTGGTTCCAAATCATCCAGTTTGAGAAGATTAATTTAATAATTTAAGTAACCTGTCAAATACCCAAGCCGATTCGTAAAATGGTTAATGAAAAACGCATAAGAGCCTTGATGTAGTACCTATATTTGCATACAATAATGAAGGGAAATAGTATAAATGTTTTGGTAAATTTACGATTTCGGTCTCCTGATGAAGGTCGGCCCCTATAGTTTTTTACAGAGGGGGGATATATTCTTTTGTTGGTCATAGAGTTCGGGCATGAGCTTTGTGGTTCGAAATCAAGGTTTTTACATTTCAGTTAGCAGCTCATATTGAGCTTCAAGAGGAAGGAGGCAGAATAAGGTCTTATAAAAAGGCGCCGAACACACGAAAGAATCGGAGAAGTCAAAATTATCTGTTTTTTTTGATTTCGTTGCCTATCAAAGATAATAGCTGCTTTGGTGTGTAGCCGAAGTATATCTTATTATTTTAACCTTTTTTGAAGGAGGAATTATTATGTGCGGAAGAATAAGTAAGTTAGTGATTTTGTTGTTACTGGGTTGCAGTGTTGTTGCTCAGGGTGCAATTGTCAACCGCTATAGTTTTACGGATGGCGCTACGGAAGCGGTTGATTCCGTCGGTGATATGGACGGGACGCTGGAGGGAACGGCCACTATTTCCGGGAACCAGTTGGTGCTGGACGGCGGTGGATATGTGAATCTGCCGGCTGATATACTTGACCCCAACCTTGAAAGTGTTACGATTGAAACCTGGTTCCAAGTAAGTGCCGTTCAGGGCTGGCAGCGCGTGTTTGATTTTGGCGAAACCTCGGGGAACGATGGTGGAAATTGCATATTCTACTGCCCTACAGCTGGTTCAGCTGGTACCACTGATTCAAGATTTGTCATCGCCACCAACGGTACTCCATCATGGCAAACGGGTGAATTAGCGGTGAATGCACCTGTTATTGCTGTTGGTACTGTGACACATGTGGCCTGCGTTTATGACGGCCCCGACAGCCTGATCAGACTCTATCAGGATGGAGTATTGATGGGTTCAACACCTATAGGGACAAATAGACTGGCAAATGTCGCGAGGATGTTTGCTTATATTGGATCTTCCGTTTATCCGGGCGATCCGGAGCTTAACGGTAGTGTGGATGAGTTTCGTATCTATGACACGGCTTTAACAGACGGGGAAGTTATGTCCAGCTTTGTAGCAGGGCCGGATGCAGGAGGCCCTATACCTGGAGCCGCTACTCTGCCGAGACCTGCTAATGAGACGACGGATGTGTGTCGAGACACAGTGCTTAGCTGGACTCCAGGAGACTATGTGGGAGGGCTCTCGCCTAAGCACAAAATCTTCTTTAGCGAAGACTTTGACGATGTCAACGATGGCACTGCTACCTTTGTCGAACAGGATTCTAACAGCTATGACCCTCCCGGACTTCTTGAATGGGCCACGACCTATTACTGGCGGGTTGATGAGGCCAACAGCACTACCGGCTGGGACCAGGGTG
>CAYSLN010000114.1:0-7419 GCA_964431825.1 uncultured Pirellulales bacterium
TGCTTGAGTATGAACTTCAGCTGCCCGGCGATTTGCCCAGGACTTATATTGCTAAAATCAAACCGCTGGCATCTTGACTGAATAGTCGCAATAACCTTGTTTGGCTCAGTGGTGGCGAAAATGAACTTGATATGGCTTGGCGGTTCCTCCAGTGTCTTCAAAAGCGCGTTGAAGGCGGAGACGGTTAGCATATGCACTTCGTCGATAATGTAAATCTTGAACCTCGAACGCGCAGGCCGATAGATAGCATTCTCGCGAAGCTCGCGAATTTCATCGACCCTGTTGTTTGATGCCCCGTCGATTTCGACCACGTCAATATCATCGCCGGTGTTTATGGCGACGCAGCTGTCGCACTTACAGCACGGCTCCGTTGTGGGCTCATCCGCGGCAAGACAGTTGAGTGATTTCGCCAGCACTCGTGCCATTGTGGTTTTGCCGATACCTCGCGTCCCGGCAAAAAGATAAGCATGTGCGACTCTCCCCGTCTTTATCGCGTTCTTCAGGGTCTTTGCGATAGGGTCCTGCCCCACGACGTCTTCGAACGTCTGCGACCTGTATTTTCTTGCAAGAACAGTATATGCCATTTTACAAAGATGGCCGGGTTTGCCACGGCACAGCCAAACTCACGCTTATGGCTGCTCGGTTCCCCGCCTGACCAGATTCACGGGCTCGGCCTGCATGGGACCCGGCCATAAAATTGATTATCCACTACTGATTATTCCTTACGCCACAACGCGCAGGTAGTATAGCAGAGCAGATGCTAACTTTCCACAAAAACCCGCTCAATTACCAATTTTTGCTTATCTCGGCCGGTAAATACAAGGAAAAATTTCTCAAAGAAGTCCATCGAATCTGCTATAATACTATATAGAGATGAGCGTCTATCAAGCTCTATTTCGAGAGGAATTCGAATGGGAGAGAATAGAAACCTGATTAGCTTATTGGTAGTGTCAGTATTTCTGCTGACGATGCTGTGTGCGGTTGTTGTTGCAGGAACCATCTACGTTGATGACGATGGTCTAGCTGATTTCGATAACATCCAGGCCGCAATCGACGATTCTAACGATGGTGATATCATCGTCGTTCAGCCGGGCATCTACACCGGTGACGGTAATCGTGATATTGAATTCAAGGGTAAGGCCATAACGGTCAGAAGTGAAAACGGTGCCGAGACCTGTATTATCGATTGCCAGGGGACCCCAGAAGAAAGCCACCGAGGCTTTCGCTTCAATGGCCATGAAGATGCTAATTCTGTGTTACAGGGCTTCACTGTTACCAATGGATACGCTGCTGGTGGGGGAATAAGATGCTATGTAGCGAGCCCACTCATAACAGACTGCATAATAACGGCAAATAGCTCTTACGAAAATGGTGGTGGAATAGCCTGTGAGGGTTCTGGTCCAACTATTGTGTGCTGCCGTATCAGCAATAACAATTCCGCACTGTTTGGTGGTGGGATATCGGTTATTCCACATACAAATATATACCCGCTCGTAACGCTGATTAACTGCACGATAACCGGCAACAATTCTGGTTACGGCGGAGGAGTATACTGTCATACAAGCAGTGTTAATCTTCTTAACTGTACTGTTTCCGGCAATCGAGCAAGCGACTGGGGCGGCGGTTTTCTTTTCTGGCGAGGTCTCGGCGGAAATATCAATAACTCAATTCTCTACGGAAATATGGCTCCATCAGGAAACGATCTTTGCACGAGATATTCTCCCGGCCATGCTGGATGTCCTTGGCATCCGCTTCACAATATATCTCATAGCGTCGTTGGAGACGACCCTAATGCAATTGTTAATTTAGGCTGCCCCGACCTGATAAGTGGGCAATGGATTCATGTGGATCCACTTTTTGCTGATCCGGGCTACTGGGATCCAAACGGCACACCGGACGAGCCTAATGATGACTTCTGGGTTGATGGTGATTATCATTTAAAATCCCAAGCAGGCCGATGGGACCCAAATAGTCAAAGCTGGGTACAGGATGATGTGACAAGTCCATGTATTGACGCGGGAGATATGAGTAGCCCCATAGGTCTTGAACCGTTCCCGAATGGCGGCATAATAAATATGGGAGCCTACGGTGGCACAGCCGAGGCGAGTAAGTCATACCTTGGTGAGCCGGTCTGCGAAACCATTGTTGCAGGTGATATAAACGGCGACTGCAAAGTCGATTTCAAAGACTTTGAGCTAATGGCTTCACATTGGCTGGATGAGAACCACTAAATCTCGTCTCGGCGAAAAGTCCGCAGGAAACAGGATTTGGAATTCTGTGGTCCCACAAGGTGAAAAAATTTCCCCGCGAGCATGGCAAATTTTTATTGACTATTTGCCGCTCGAGTACAATAATCGCGGCCAATAATTAGTAGTTGATTCAAGGAGACTTATTATGATAGTCAAAATTGAAGATACCTGTACTGCCTGTGGGCTTTGCGTGGATACTTGTCCTGAAGTCTTTGAGATGGGGGAAGATATGGCACAGGTTATCGTTGATGAGGTTCCCGCCGAGTACGAGGACGATGTTCAGCAGGCTGCTGACGAATGCCCCGTTGAGGCGATTATCGTAGAGTAGATTAGGAGCGCTTATTGGCGAAATTTGGTTAGTTGTCCGTTAAACTACCGAAACGAGACCAGCTTTTTGCCGGCCAATAAATGTAATCCGCCCTGCCTGTTATTGTTGCTAGAGATATAACGCCAAAGTGCCTGCTGTCGAAGGAAAGGTTCCGATTGTCACCCAGCACGAAACATTTATGCTCCGGAACCGTTATCTGTGCAAAATCAGGCGACCCCTTGTCATGAGGGGGCTCCGCTAAGAAAATTTTATATTTTGCATCGCCGTTTATCTCTTCGTACAAATCTCCTTTTAGAATCTGACCGTCAAATTCTATTTTTATTTTGTCTAAAGCCGTATCGGGTAGCTGACGGCGCTGGAGTTTTTGGCCGTTTATATATAATTCATGATTCTTAATCTCCACCGTCTCACCGGCAACCGCAACTACTCTTTTGATATAGTTTTGTTGTCTGTCTTGGGGATTAATGAAGACGACAATATCGCCTCTCTTGGGGTCGCTGTTTTTATAAGCAGTCTTATTGGTAAGTATCCTGTCGTTCGGTACAATCGTTGGGTAACAGGAAGCACTTGGAATTCTAAATGCCTCAAGGCCCTGGTCCCTTAGATACAAACCGCTTCCGATGGTGCCTCCTGAAACAATTAGCACCAGAAGCAGGTATACATACCATCTGTTGTAGTCTTTCAACTGATAATCTGCCCTCATCCGGTTTGCAAGGTAGGCTGAATCAATAATTGCTGTTAACTGTACTATGCCTCCGGCCAAAATCAGAGCAAGCGTTATTTGCATCAACATCAGAGAGTTGTTGAACAAAAACAAACCCATGATTATGGGTATCGGCAAAATATTTAGAAAAGTAAAAACAAGGCCTCTTGCCAGTTTCCCGCAGTACACTTGCCCCAGGCCGGGCATAATCAGCGAAAACATTATACCTATCCAGATTCGTCTTTTATTTCTGATATTTTCTGCTGTATCAGCCATTTATATCTCCTTTGCTTAGAATCACGAGAATAATAAAGACCACTCTGATAAAACCGGCCATAGCACCAACCGCGACTAAAGCAGCTTGCGCCGTCGGATGAGCGGATATAAGCTCGACTAACCACCTCATGTTAAAAGATGTTTCCCTTTTCTTCTGCTCGTACTGATGTGTTTGTTCCATCACGTTGTCTACGAAGCTTTCGCTGGTGGTAACCTGACGGTTTTTTTCTTTCCAGGCGTCATAAAGTTCCTGTTTTTTCATAATAAATCCCCATCAAGATTTTCGAGGGCCGATTTAATTTTCTCTTTTGCCCGGCTGATTCTTGATTTTATGGTCCCGACTTTAGTGCCTTCGATTTGAGCAATCTCGGCATAGGGTAGTTCTTCGAATTCAGCCAGGACAAACGCGGCTTTCTGCTCAGCGGGCAAGGTCTCTAAAATTTTATCCAATTCGGCAAAGAGTTCCCTTTCGCTGAGATTATCAGAAGGATTATGTAAATCAGTTTTTTCAGGTAGCTGGCTAGCAGATAAAGGCCTTTTCTTTTTCAGGACATTTATACTTTTGTTCTTCGCGATGGTGAACAGCCACGTCGGGAAACTACTCCGATCGGCCTCAAAAGAGGCAAGCGATTTGTAAGCCGTAAAAAATACATCCTGTGCAATATCTTCGCAGATGTGGCTGTCGTTTATCATGTGGTTAACGAATCCGATGATTGGTTTTTGATATCTGTCCACGAGTAATCTGAAGGCCTCTGTATCGCCTTGCAGAACTCGATTTATCACTTCTGTTTCTTTCACTTCTGAATATTACCTGATAATTAGCGAGTTTTTACGCTTCGTTCACTATAGTTGTACAATTAGGTATGGCGAAAGTTCCGCAAATATAACGATTTCAGAGATTACACTTACTTAACGATAAACACAGAAAAAATCTTGTGTTACACGGATAATTCTTTGCTTATTTCACAGACTTTTTTCAGGCTGGTTCGGAGTTTATTTGTCCTGTCTTCGCAACATTACAACGCCAAGCAAAAAGGCTGTTGTCCCGATTGCAAGTAACACCAAACATGGATTTATCATTTCTGTAAGACTGAAGTTGCGCCAGATGGCCCCTTCAAGGGCAAATATACTCCATCTAACCGGGCTGATATGGCTGAACGGACGTAACCATGATGGCATAAAAACAAGGGGAACCATACCTCCCCCGATCATTGCCATCATCATTAGTATTGCCCAGCCTGCACCACCGACACTTTGTTCGGTACGACCCAGTGTGCATATAAACATCATAAGACCAACAAAACACAGCAGGGTGCAGAGTGCCGCCATGACAAATAGCGGTAAGTTACTTATAGGCATCTTGAAAATTATCTTTGCACTGGCATACAGAGCGCAAATTACGAAGGCGCATGTTATGAAACACGCCAGGCCTTTACCTCCGAGAATATGGGCGCGCCCGAGTGGGCCGACCCGCAAACGATCAAAAGTGCCGTTCGTGCGCTCTTTCACAATCGAAATTGCAAATGTTATGGTGCACCCGAGTATTCCCCAGAGCATAGCCTGTGGAAACGTAATCTGAAATGATGCAGCGGGTCCTTCATATTCTCTATTAACATCCGATTTGGCAAAGTTTAACATATCTCCATCAAAGCCTGCTTTAAAGTCTTCTTCATTGACATCCTTTAGCAGATTGTCAAAGGAGTCAAAGAAACTAAGATACAGGTCCACCTGTTTCGAATCGAGTTCGTTAGCGTCTTCCACATCATCGCGCCAGAGCTTAATTTGGTCCCTCATCCACCCCCGGTCAATAAATTTCTCGCCAAGAGCCTCAAACTGCGCCTTAGCAAGAAGTCCCTGTAAATAACCGCTTTCCATCTTACGTGACGGGTCCGATGCTATCTCTAATCTTGGTTCGTCGCTGTCAAACAAAGCTTCGAATCCGCCTCCAAAGCCCTCCTTTAGGATGACCGCCGCGGCTACTTTACCCTTTCTGACTTTCTCAATCGCCTCGTCTCGACTCAGGCGAACTATTTCTAATGCCTCGTCGGACTCCAGCCTCGATATATAGGAGCTTGAAAACTCGGACTTGTCCTCATCCACCACGGCAATTTTCATCCCCGATGGTCCTTCGCTGGCACCGGAGTATATAGCGCCGAAAAATAGGGCGAATAGAATCGGAAATCCAAAAACGAAAAAAATATTGCCCTTACTACTGACCAGCACCTTCAGGTCTTTGATGGCAAGGAGTAATGACTTCTTCATCGGTCTCGGAGCCTCCGTCCTGTTAAGTTAAGAAAAACATCCTCGAGATTGGCCGTTTGAACTTTCAGCGAGATAAAACGCACACCGCTGCGGTTAAGTTCCGCCAACGACTCCATTGGCTGGCTTGTCTCGAATCTGATTTTCTTCTCTTCAAACTGCACGTTTTTATCTTCGATGAAGGACCTTAATTTGCTTGGGTCTGATAGTGTCTTTTCTAATTCCGCCTCGATATGAGATGGTCCCCCATGCTTGACAATGAGATTCTCGACGCTGTCCATATTTAAAATCCTGCCATGGTCAAGGATCGCCACCCTGTCACAGAGGCGTTGAGCTTCCTCCATATAATGAGTAGTGTAGATGATGGTTCGGCCTCGCTTTCTCATAGCTTCGATTGTCTCGAATATCAAATTTCGAGACTGTGGATCCACACCGACCGTCGGTTCATCAAGCAACAAAAGAGGCGGCTCGTGCAGTAAAGAGCACACCATATTGAGCCGGCGTTTCATCCCGCTGCTATATTTCGAGACTCGTTCCTTACTGCGCTGTGTAAGCCCTGCTATCTCAAGACAATCTCGGACACGCTCTTTTAACTTTCGCCCGCTTAATCCGTATATCCTGCCGAAAAAACGCAAGTTTTCTTGAGCAGAAAGCTCCTCGTATATCGCCAGTGTCTGTGGCACAACACCTAAAGACAAGCGTACATCAGGCAGGGTAGGGTCGGTTTTCCCATCAAGTGAAACGCTGCCTTGGTCCGGCCTCAGGAGTCCGCAAAGTATATTAATCGTGGTGGTCTTGCCGGCTCCGTTAGGCCCTAACAATCCAAAGGTTTCTCCTTGTTGCACCTCGAGGCTGACACCATCCAATGCAATAGTGTTCCCATATCGCTTCTTTAAATTGTCAGCCTTGATCATGCGGTCTTGTCCTGTGAATATGCAGGCCTCAATTTTGGATTTTTGCTCGGGTTTTTATGCGCTGCGAGAATTTTCAGGGCTGTTCCGTCACGGAGCGCGGGTCCATAAAGTGCAACAGATAATCCGGCCCACCGGCCTTGGTGCCGACTCCGGACATCTTGAATCCGCCGAAAGGCTGTACCTTTACCAGGGCTCCCGCACAACTGCGGTTAAGATACAGATTGCCCACGCGGAATTCTCTGCGGCATTTCTCCAGGTGCTCCCGATTCCGGCTGAACACCCCGCCCGTCAAAGCAAATCTCGTCGAATTGGCCCACTCCACAGCCTCATCGAAGTCTTTGGCCCGCATAACAGCCAGTACCGGCCCGAAGACTTCTTCCTGACCCAGCCGGTCTTTGGGCGTTATCCCTTCCACTATGGTCAATGGGACATAGTAGCCCTTCTCGGGCACGGAGCTTTTATAAAGAATTGTGCCTTCTTTATCCGCAAGTTCGATGTATTTCAGAATCTTTTTCTGAGCGGCTTCATCAATGACCGTTCCCATATAACTTTCAGGCTCTTCAGCAGGGCCGATTTTTAGCTTGTGAGCCGCCTCAACTAGGCGTGGGACGAATTCGTCATATATCTTGTCAACTACTATAAGACGAGAGCACGCCGAGCACTTCTGTCCCTGATAGCCGAAAGCCGAAT
>CAYSLN010000115.1:0-7331 GCA_964431825.1 uncultured Pirellulales bacterium
AAGGTTATAGGCGACTTCAGGCAGTGCGTAGACTGCCTCAGTTAGTGCGCTCCATATGCCGTCGTCACTCAAAACACGTGCATTGACGTGGGTGGTCTCGTTTAAGATGACTGGCCCGGTATACTCGAACGCGGTGGGTGAAATATCACCTCCAGTACCTTCGGCAACCAGCTTAGCAGAGATGAGAAAGTCGGGGCTGGTAGTATAGACATTCAAGCCGTGAATGGCCAGTATGTTATCGCCCGGTTGGAGGGCACTGATAAAAACAGAAACGTCGAAATCCTCGAGCTTAACAGCTGCGGTGTCATAGTTCTGACTGCTGGCGGTAGAGTTCCATGCTGGTATGCCGATGAAGTTGCGTCTGGTTATTTCGACACCATTGAGATAAGCAACAAAGCCGTCATCGTAACGCATCTGAAGAGTCATTAAGTCGAAGTCAGCCAGTTCTTCAGCAGAAACAGTAAATGGGATGCGGATATAACAGGTGCCTATGACTTGATACATATCCGCTTCGACATCGATATCAATATAGCTCTCATAACCGCCCTCCGCTTCATATCCGACTCCGCCGGTTCCGCTTATCCAAGACGAATCATCGAAGGTGCCGCCCCCTTTCCAATTGTCACTGATGGTGCCAGCAGGAACGAGTACACGCTTGGCGGCATTTTCAGGCACGATGGTTTTACTGCTGATAATTCCACCACCTCCCCCCAAAAGCCGGGGATCGGAACCATCGAGGGTATAATAGATCGTGCCAAGGCCGTTGGGATTAGCCATGGTTAGCTGGTCACCAAATGTAATGTAACCACCATGTTGACTGTGGCCATCAATGAAAAATTCAGGGGCTGAAACAAGAGGGTAAAAACCTGCCTGTCTGAGCTGGTCCAATACGATATCCGTGCGGACAGATAAATATTCATTCACTATGCGGTCGCGCTCAGCTACCCACTCAACATCACGTGTGTAGGGCAAATAGGTTCTTCTACTGTCTCCCCACCGAGCGGATTCTCCGATTATAGCACGATCAATTTCGTTCGCGCGGGTCATATAACGCTCGATTGATTTATTCGGTGTCAGGACTCCATCGTTGAAGAAGCGTCGATGAATGTGGTCGGCCAGTAACATGCGAAAGTCGGCATTGTCGTTAAGCCTGTCAAGTAGATAGTGCGGATTACTTTGGCCAACAACATTGACACGATTTTCAGTCGGCCACTCAAGCGACCATTCAACATCCCAAGGCAGAAATACAAAGGGACCTACTGATTCTCGTCTTCGTAGTGTATAGAAATTACGAGGTGTACTGTCATTACACAAGAGTACAGGTGCATCGCGGCTGCCAACATAGTAAACCATCAAGAGGTAATCGATCATAGCCGGAACATCCAGAAACTGCTGTATTGACTCGTATGCCTCAGCGCTGCTCAAGTTCTGCGATGCCATGTCGAACAAGGTATTCCATCCCACTAAGTCGCCTGCTACCAACTCCATAGAGGCACCGCTCCACGCATTCTCGGCCTTCAACACGTCGTAATCTTCCTTTTCTCCACCAAGATGTATCGCAGCAAAGCCATCGTCGGGCCTTTCGGTCAGTATGTACAGACCCCAGTAGAGACCATTGATGTAGAGATGGACATGCCTACCGTAGGGAGTTATCCCTCCCATGTCTCGGACTGTGTCACGTGCAAACTGATCGCGCAGGTATTGAGAACTGTCTGTTCCCAGTCCCCCGCATGCGGTACTATCGCCAAAGTAAGAGTAGTTCCAGGTGGCCCGCAGCACTAAGGACTCGAAATTCTCAACGTCACTATCTTCAAAAAGTGGAAATTCCAGTTGGGTTGGACCATATTCATTCTTAAAGAGCATTCGTAGCGAGTGTTTTGCAACACTGGAGCTTCTACCCACTCCCCCATGCGTACGCAGCCCAGCATTTACCTGAAAGTCGGCACCGCTTGCCGGATCGATCCATTCTATCGATGCTGGTCTTTCCCAAGCAATCCCACGAGCCGAGGCGTTTGCATAGATACCTGTCCCAGCCCCGAAGAAGTCATCATTATCCAACACAATTACTATAGAAGGAATGGTTTTCAGGTCATCCTTAATAGTTGGTGCGTAGGCCGGGTCATCGACAACATCAGGGTCCATCGCGTAGTCAACTACATTATAACCCCAGCTTGTTGGAAACCCTAGAGGATGCGCAGGTTGGTTTATTACATCGTCCAAAAAGATGTAGGTGTGGGTGTCGATATTAGAAGATTCCCAGCCTGTCTTGGTTGCCCCTGCTCGCAGACATGTAGTCGAACTGATGGGAATAGGACCGGTATAAACCGTGCCTATAAAACCAACACCACGAGGTGAAGGTCTGTATGGTTCACTGCCGTCGAGCGAATACCATATTGTGGCACCCTCGGTTGCACAGGCAATTGTTACCTCAAAAGGTGTGTCGTAAAAGCCACGCTCGTGACTGAATTCAAGGTCCTCAACAATCCCTGTATATGCATACTCATTGGCTGTCTGCGGACTTGGTACATCAAAAAACCGTAAGTCATCGCTGGCATCAGGATAACGACCGTAGGAAACATTGGTAGTTTGTTCACCAAAGACAAAACTGTCAATCAAAGTACTGCCATCGGTATCGAATAGGCCAAGCTCCTCACCATCAGCACTAAGTTTGAAGTTCGCATGCAGACCAGCGTCGGCAATATCTTCATCGGCCCATATCAACAAGTAACCGTCTGCCAGTATAGTAGTAGTAAAAGGATCGTTATCGGGAAAATGCCATTTGGTAGGCTCATTCAAATCATCCGTTAGGTACATCCCACCCACGTCTATAGCTGTGTCACCAAAGTTATAGATCTCGATCCAGTCGTCGTATTCACCCTGCGGGTCACTTATCCCGCTGTCACTGTTGTTGGAGGCCATCACCTCGTTAATCACCAGTGAGATGCCGTTGCGACGCCAGTCCTTAGCCAGCAGAACAAAGTCCGTCATATTTACTGCATCATCACCGTTGAGGTCAGCCGGACTGTCGGGCGGAGCCAGCCATTGCTCAGCTAAAAGCTGGAGGTCCGCCATGTCGACTGCACAGTCACTGTTTAGGTCTCCAGCCGGACAGTTCGCCCTTCCGGAACCGACCAGGGATATAGCTAAGACTAATCCAAACAATGCCGCTTTCATAAGTCTAAACACTATCCGTTCCTTATCTCTATGGTGTTTTAGCCTGCTAAATGTGGTGTTATTTTCAAACCCCTAATTTATGGGACTTTAAAAACAGAACACACACCAATCTTACGTATTTTAACAAAAACAGGTTCGATAAATCAAGAGTTTTTAATTGAAACCAAAGGATGAGGGGATGTGGAAAGAACCTATTACATCCCCGATGAGGGTAAGATCTGCGACCGAGGACTGCTGTAGAAAAGCAAAGAAAATTCATAGAAACTTCTATAGCCAAGAAACGGCCTAGTTTGCTGTGCTTAGGCAAAAGCTCCCTTTCGTCGTTACCATAACATAAAAATGGTGGCAATCTACTACAAGGAAAGTCCAAACATTGGTAAATAAAAAGCTTGTCCAACAGTCCCTTGAGTAATAAAGACATAATCTTTTGGGCATCGGTAAAAGCTCCACAATTCCTAAGACAATTAGGATTAAAACAGGATTGACAAGCAACTTCTTCGGTTATATTTTTACACTTTATTGAAGAATAAAAACCCGATGTAAAGGAGCACTGCAATGCGAAGTAAACAAGTTATTTTAACAATTCTGTCTGTGAGTTTGGCCTTGTACGTCCATGGTTGTGTTGCCGTTGCTGCGGGAATTGGGGCAGCCGGCACAGTGGCATACGTCAAGGGCGACCTGGAAATGGTGGAATCAAAGGGAATCGATAATGTCTACACAGCAACTAAGAAAGCGATGAAACAACTTGGGTTTAGCGTGACCAAAGACGAGAAGGATTGGCTCTCGGCGGTAATAGTTGCGCATGATGTTAAGGATAACCGAGTGACTATAAAACTTAGTTCAACAGCAAGCAAGGCCACCAAGCTTTCTATTCGAGTAGGCCTATTAGGAAACGAGGCAAAATCCAGACTCATATATCAGAAAATACGTGATAACCTTAAGTAGTACCAGTGGAGATACTTGGACTGATGGGCCTTGGAACCACGATTACCATAACAGTCAATGATACTACGGGGCATTCCAATCGTTACCCATGTATTTTTGTTAATTAAACACAGCGTGTTTTGGGATAATCTCCAAATGAACCTAGAAGCAAATATAATCACTCCGAGTCAAGCCTAATTTTTTCTTAGCTGTCTTACTATCTTCATCATCTCATTAAGGCGCCATTCAATCGAAGAAAGTATCCAGAACTTAAAGTGATTAACACGCATCTCACAGTGTATAAGATAGATTATCTTTAACGAGAGCGCAACCGTTGCAAGCTCGACCATAAGTAGCCGTAATTTCTCACCGCTGACTATTGAAACAACTAAAGAAACCACAACTACTATAATAAATATGGCATTAATGAGCTTTGTACGGAATTTTGGCACGCCGCCGATCTTGCCTATGATAGCTCTAACTCGTTCTTTCTCCTGCTGAAAGTGCTCGAGTTCCTTCTTCAGATCGCTGAGTTCATCTTCATAATTTTCATATTTCTGTTCCATAACTAATCCTTTTATGAACTGACTAACGATTATCTTTCAAGATTGCCACACCCGTTTTCAGGGATGAAGGCTCCGGATGCTTCACACATCCCTCGCAATGACAAGAAAAGCCCTGAAGACAGGAGAACTCACGCTTTCTTATCTCTCTCTCGTGTGGAGAGAAGGATTAAATTTCGTATACCTGCAGCGTCTCGAGCGGCCAACCACTGTTGTTCGAACTGCTTCTGCTGGGCAATCTGAGCTATTGCCATCAGAGCACGCAGGTGGTAGTTTCTTTCATCTCTGCTGCCTGCCAAAATAAACATCACACGCACGGGATCTGGAGCGTGTGGAAAGTCTATACCATCACAAGCTCGGACAAGCAAAATATCAAATTTCTTTTCACCCTCAACCACTATGTGTGGTACAGCAAAGCCAGGCTGGACTATAGTTCCTCCCTCTGCTTCACGATGAAGAAACTTCTCAAAAAGGACATATTCATCCGTTTGAAGACGTTCAGCGAGAATAGCAGCGACTTGGCGAAAAACCTGCTCAGCAGGCTTTCTGCCCTCTATATCGAGGATTTCGCATTCTTTTATAAGCCGGTCAAATCTATCTTCGATTATATCATCACGTTCGAGCAGAATATCCCGAAGCTCATTCTCGAGGGTAACTGTCTTCAGCTCTCGGTCGGTAACACGTTCCACAATGTGCATCGCCGCAGAGGCTCGGCTGACTCGCTTAGAGACATATAGACCAAACCACGCAGCACTTAAAACAACAAAACTGGCGGAAATCAGTAATGGAACTTTTCCCATATCAATAATGAGAACGCTATAAGCAAGGATGGCAAATATGTGAATATATGGATACAAAGGCGACCTGAACCTTGGACGGTAGCTTTGTATCCTGCTCTCACGCATTATAATCACGCTGGCATTGACAAGAATGAAAAGTATTATCATTAACGTTGAGGCCGTTTTCACCAACACTTCAATATCAAGCAAGACTATAGACGCAATCATGAACGCCCCGGTAAGAACTATACTTGTGTGCGGCGTCTTGAATCGCAGGTTGACCCGGCCCAGGAGTGGTGGCAGTAATTTATCTCTGCTCATAGCCATAGGATACCGAGACGCCGCGAGTATTCCTCCATTTGCCGTTGTAACAAAGGCCGCTATAGCAGCCAAACCAAGAAGCGCAAAACCCATAGGCCCCATAAACTTCCTCGCCGCCAATGATATAGGCATATGACTGGCAGTCAATTCTTCTCCATCCATAACACCAACCGTAATTGTAATTACGCCGATGTAAAAAACCGTCACAATAAACCATGCCAGGATCATCCCCAATGGCAGATTTTTGCCGGGATCCTTGACTTCTTCTGCGATACTGGCTACCTTAGTCAGTCCTCCGAAGCTTACAAAGACCAGGCCGGCAGTCGCCAATATGGCTACCCAACCCTTTTCCAGAAAATCTTTGTATTTCACCGCTTCAACGTTTCCAGAACCGAAAAAAGTAAATAGTGCAAGTATCACCAACAGTATTGCAACGAGAAAAACCTGAAATCTGCTCGCGTGTCTTACGCTCACAATATTCAGAGCCGTAAACCCAATGCAGCAGAGAGATGCTATTGCCTTGAGCAATCCTTGGCTCAGTTGTATACGAAAAACTACTTGCACTATAACCTCAATGAAAATCGCCATCCCGACAACAGCAAAGGCGCTCTTCAATGCCACTGAGAACCAGTTTGCCAATCCGCTGAACAATCCCCATATTGAGCCCAAACTTCGCTCAACAAAAAAATATGTCCCTCCGGCACGCGGCATTGCTGTGGCCAATTCAGCTTTGCTGAGAACACTGGGAATTACCAAAAGCGACGCGAAAAAGTATGACAAAACAATCGCAGGGCCCGCTTTTGCATAAGCTATCGCAGGCAAAACAAACAAACCGGAACTTATCATTGCCCCAGCCGCTATGGCAAATACATCGAGCAAACCAAGTTGTTTTTTTAGCTGAGCCACCTTAAAAAATCCCGATTGAGTAATATAAGTATATTAGCGACTTTTTCCCCTCCTTCTAATAATTCCCGGCTGAAGTAAGAATACGACTGGCTAATATATTAGCAGAGTATACCAAGTTAGTGCCAAAGATTTTTTGCACATTTTGGTTCATATTAAGACCATCTTATATCAATGCCCATTACAAGACCCTGCACAAAGTCACAAAATCCGCACACGAATATTCAGCACTCGCTTTTATGAGCGGAGGCTCCAAATATTTCGCAAATTCCTTGCAATAACGACAGGAACTATTTCGTTGGTAAGTCCAGCTTCCTTTTACATCTTGGGCAGGTAACCTTGTTGCTCTTGTAATTAGGTGGTATTTTTAGTTTCAGACCACACAGACACGTTAAAAATACGAAGCCGTTGACCTTCCGCATGATGTCACCGACCTGGTGGAGCTGGCTTTCAAGACGCTCTTTCTTTTCCGCTTCGGATCCGGCTTTGCGCAAAGCAATATCCTCTTTGGACAGGGCGGTGAGAGGAACAACTGTTTTCGTGTGCGTTACATTCGCGAAGGCATTTGAATAGTCCTTGAAAGACGCGCCGTGGGTCATATTACGCAGAATCCTTATGCGTTCCGAAATCGGTGGATGCGTGCTGGTCAGGTCAGATAATTTTCTTT
>CAYSLN010000116.1:0-7250 GCA_964431825.1 uncultured Pirellulales bacterium
ATCAGTGGTGACGAGCTTCTGTATCCTTCGACCGCTGCGCCTATGTCGCAAAAAAAATATTACTGGGTTGCTCTTTGCAAATGGATCGATCAAAACAGCAGCCTTGTGCAGGTGACCGTTTTTGTCAGCAGGAAGGCGGGTGCCAGCGCAGAATATTGGGGCCGCCAAGACTCAAGCGGATGGCCCAATCTGGAAAGGCGTTCGTTTCCTCGGCCAATTCCAGTCAATGTTGTGCAAGACCCATCCTTCGATGGTACCGATCATCTTCGGATAATAGACGCTGTTCCTGGTGACACTGTCGATGAGAGAAACTTTGTCAATGATGGCTATACAATAGTGGACGCTCAGACAGGCCAGATATATCGTGTACTGGAGCGAAAAGCCGATCAGCCTGACACGATTGTACTTGACAGACTGTGGCAGGGTGCGGCTATTGCTCCGCCGTCAGGTGGCTGGGTATGGGTGGTTCCGCCACCCATCGGTGGAGGCAGAAAACCTTCTATAGAAGTATACCAGCGGGTAATCAGATTTTAACTCGAAGAGTTTTTGGTTTATAGATATGAATCACGAATCACGAATCACGAATCACGAGTCACGAGCCATTAAAGCCTTTACGCTGATTGAGCTTGTGGTGGCTGTTGGGATTTTGGTTATGGTTCTGTCCTTTGCAGGTGTGATTTTCAAAGTCGGTATAAAGTCCCACCTCACCGCTATGGCGAACACCGAAATTATGCAGAAGCTTCGGGCCGTTACAGACCAGTTGAATGCCGACTTTAAAGGCCTTCGCAAGGATGGGGAAATTTTTGTAGTCTGGGTGGCGGCACCGACCCTCGGAGCCCCTGTTGATGACCCTGATGCGTACGAGAGATTTGACCGGATAATGTTTTTCGCCGATGGTGATTTTCAATCTTATAGAGCTGACCCAATGGTTCGCGGTAACGTCGCCAGAATTTGCTACATGCTCGCTAAAAAAGGCGGTGTGCGAGCTCAGAACCAGGACAAACAAAAGCGAATACTGGCGAGAACTCAGCATATATTGACAGATGACCCGGATCTCGACGATTTTCCGGACCCGAATACCCTTAGTGATGCACAATGGTACCAGTGGAACAATTGGTATGAGTATGACAAAATATCTTTGGAAGCCTGGAAGAAGATACCGTGGGTGAACAAGATAGATATACTCTCTGTTATCACTGATATTAAGGTTGTTACCGACGTCCCGGTCGGTCATCTTATCGGGGCAACAGTAGACCCAAAGGATCCTGATTCAATTCATATGCTTTTTTGTGAAGGTGTGGGCCAGTTCAAGGTTCAGGGCTGGTACGACAAACTCCAGCGATGGGTGCCGGAAGTTGACCCCGATGGCGACGGGGATTTGGCAGATTCAGATTTCTTTATCGGTGATCCTGAGGCTGTTCCAGGAGTGTTGTATCCTGATCCTCCTTACGGTATGGTATCTTTGGGTGGGATATTTTATTGCGACCTTGACACATCGGAGGGTCGATTAAAGTTTGCGGAATTTCAAAGTCGATTGAATGAGGAGCGTTTTAATGAAATTCCAGGTCTTGGACGGGCACTTAAATTCACTTTTACATTGTATGATTCCAAGGGTGTTATAAAAGAAGGCAGAACTTTTACTCATATTGTTTATTTAGGCGATTAATAGGTAAGGATGAAAACTGTAAAAGAAAAATCATCTGGAAACAGAATTTCTGTCGGTTCAGCTCTTATTCTGACTGTGGTTCTGACCAGCCTGCTGGCAGTCATTGGTGTGCTGTTTGTTATGGTTGCCCGTGTGGACAAGATGGCAACTTCGGCCATATCGGAAAATAGAGAGCTCAATTTCGCGGTTGAAACTGTAGTGGCAAAGATATCGCAGGAATTGGCCTCTGACGTCCCGCGCACCGACGCCAATGGCATAGTACTGGCGGAATACTATGACTACCCCGATATCAGCGACATCTGGCTCGCAAATCTTGAGCCTTATGAAAGTGAAAAAGATGGCAATTATTACTGGCGGCAGATAAGCGACCTCTATTATACGTTGGATTCAAATGCCCTGGATTTGCAGGCTGAGGTTGTTCCGGACTATCAGGACCCCGGCATTTTGGCTGAAGGACTCCAGGCTGATGCTGATGGAGATGGTGTAGCTGATTCCCGCTGGGTGATTATCCCGGATATGCAAAGTAACAAAGGGAAACCCATTTATGCAGCCATAAGGATTATTGACAACGGTGCGATGTTGAACATCAATACGGCGTACAAGTTTGACCCTTGCGACCCTGATGTTGACAACATCGACGGCTCAAGCCAGACACAGATAAACCTTTTTGCTTTGTCAAAACGTGGGACCGACAATACCATTGAGCAGCTCGATGATGCAAGATTTGGTTTTGAGCCTCATAATCCGAACAATTACATTAGAGATGTTGTTTGGCGTTATGGCGACCCGGATGGAGCATATACGCCTTTTGATATTGGCGATGAGTTGAAATTACGCAATAGATACATACTGAATTATAACTTAATGAAATCCAGAATCGAAGAGCTTTGGAGTAACGTATACGATGTAGGCCCCCGAACGCCCATACCAGCTGCAGCTTATCCTTTTAGTCGTTGGCCTGATTGCACAATACTCGGCACAACCGAGCCTAACGATTATGACTATCGCCACATATCGACCTTCCATAACATGGACCGGATTATCGACCCAGATGGCGATAAGATGTTCAATGTCAATGCAATTCCGGATGCTCAGTTATTATATGAAAAGTTGAGAAATAGTATCGATACCTCTGGAGCACTGGCGGCCCAGCTTGCCCAGCTGGCTGCTAACATAAAGGACTATAGCGATGATGATTCGGATGTGACTGTAGTTACGAGGATGGACGGGTTCGGCGACACCCATTATCATTATGGCTTTGAAGCGCAGCCGTTTATAAGTGAAATTGGGATAATAATCAGTGAAGACCCAGTCAATCATCCTGAGGAGAATCATTTTGCAGTCGAGCTTTACAATCCCTTTAATGTCGACATACCTTTGGGGGATTTCAATATTGTACTCGTTTCTGGTGAGACAGAGGTTAGGCTCTCACTTGACGGCGAGATAAATGCAAACAGCCGTTATGTGGTTGTAAATCACGCGGATAAGTTTCCGGGAGTGCATAATAGAGTTGATGAGAGGCTTGTACTGGCTGATAGCTATACTGAGGACCCACCTGAATATGACTGTAGCAATTTTGATATTCTTCTTGAACGTCAGGTTGGTGGGCGGCCTATCTATGTAGACCGTCAGAATACCGATAAACAATGGTTTACAAAAAGTGGCAAAGAAAAATATCTTGAACGGGATGACGATGCTGGACATATACTTTACCAGAACGTTGCTGATATGAACGACAGCGACAGTCTTGGTATAGATAATAGTTATACAGTGGCTGTGCCACTTGGATGGAAGTTTAATTTGTTGCCGTTCAACGAAAGTAAGTTTGTTTGTGTAGGTGATGTTGCGAGGTTGCTGATTATTGGGCCGAGTGAAGATATATATGGGACCGTTGGGATGCAGTTGACAAATGCGAATGTGAATTATGAGGGAAGCGTTCGAGTGAATTTACATCATCCGACCTTTTCAAAGATTTTTCAATATCTGACTGTCCTTGACCCCGCTGATTATGGCCACCCTGCAAATGAAACAAGAATAAAAGGTAGGATCAACGTCAATACCGCTCCTTGGTTTGTAATAGCGCAGTTACCGTGGATTTCGCCAAGAATAAATGAACCTCTCAATTATGGACTTGCCCACGCAATAGTTGCCTACAGAGACAAACTACCATTATCAGAATTAGACGGCGAAGGTGAAGGATTAGCTGACTATAGTGATCGGACATCGGCAATCGGAAGTCCAATACCTCTGCGGGAGGATTTCGGCTTTGCAAGTATCGGAGAATTAGCAACGGTGGTAAATGGAGAGGAGCTCCTGGGTAATTATCGCTACTACAGTATGAGCTACTATATGGATGGTATAGATCAACAGGGATTTCCTGACCTGACGACCAATAGTTCAACCGGGGTAGATGGCGCAGTTGATGACTTTGAAGAACGCGATTTGATCTTTTCCAGGATTAGCAATCTTGTTACCGTACGAAGTGATGTTTTCACCGCTTACATACTTGTTCGCATCGGTGCCGACGGCCCTCAGAAGAGGGTCGTTGCCATTCTCGATAGAAGTAAAGTTACCTCTCCCACGCACAAGGTAAGAGTCATTGCTTTGCACCCTGTTCCAGACCCAAGGTAATATATTTCGTATTACTGATATCCAGCAAAACAGGATCGCTAAAATGGGCATTTGGGCATCAAGAGTTGTCAATCATTTATTCATGATATCAACGATTTGCGGATGTACTTTCTGGTTGGCTGTTATTATCCGAAGTTCATGACCTTGGTAGTTGTTCAGGTCGACAGGGAAGATTTTTTCACCCTGCCAGTTGGTCGTAATAGCTCCCGCAGCCTCAGCGATAACCGCGCCTGCGGCTATATCCCACAGCTTCGGCGTGTTGACGATAGTTGCTACTAAGCTGCCATTTGCCACGTATGACATGTGCAGTGCTGTTGTGCCGAAATTACGGAATCTCGTCCGCTGCATAATCTCGCAGGCCCAGCTCGGCACCTCACTGCCAAAGTGACTATCAAGACCGACGTTCGCAAATTTGTCCATCGTCTCTTCGCTGGCGGTTATTCGCCTTCCGTTCAGCTGTGCCTCGTTGCCTTTGACAGCTGTGAACATCGAATCTGAAGCCGGTTCAAAAACAACGCCTGCAATCGGCTGGCCTTCATACATTACGGCGATACTGACGCTGAAAATGGGTATTCTGTGTGCGAAATTGCTTGTTCCGTCTATGGGATCAATGACCCACCAGAGTGATTCTTGTCCTCGCGGTGGCTGCTTAAATATTTTGCCCTGGTCACCTTCCTCGGCGATAAAGCCGTGGTCGGGATAGTTTTCTTTGATTCTGTCGATTATTATTTGCTGGCATATAGGGTCGGCCTGGGTTACCAGCTCGGTGGAATTTTTGACCGAGGCCTTGATGAAATTGATTTCTTCCATTGCCCGCTGGCCGGCCAGACGCGCTGCTACGATGGCTGTTTCCAGCATTCTGCTCAAATCTCTCTGCTCTAAAGCCATATTTGGTACCTGTTTGTGAACTTGACAGAATTAATACATGCTCCTATTCTAACTTAATTATGCAGGCAAACCAACATTTAAATAAGAGGGGGATTTTTTGCAGGGCATCGTTTCGGCAGCGAATTATAGCGGCGATTGTATGTTTGGCGGTAGTTTGTTTGTTTGGTTTTTTTGCGTTGGTGGGGCATTATGACATTGATTTGGGGCGGTGGCTTGGATACTGCGGGTTTCAGCAGAGATACGGTTTGCCGTGTCCGACGTGTGGGATGACAACTGCGGTGATTGTGTTTAGTCAGGGTAAAATATTGGAGGCGTTTTATGTTCAGCCGGCAGGGGGGTTGTTGTGTTGTGGGTTGGTTGCGGCGGCGGTTTTGGGTTTGTTTATAGCTGTTTTTGGGTTGAATTTTAGGTTTTTGGAGTGGTTTTTTGCTGAGGTTAAGGTCAGGTATATAGTTATAGTTTTGCTGATAATAATTGCGGCCGGGTGGGCAGTGACATTGGCGCGGGCGCTGGCGAGGAGTGAAGGAAGATTTTGAGTTAGGTCCTTCGACCGGGCTCAGGACAAGGTTTCGAGTTTGGGAGAGGGCAGGAAAAAGTGGAGGGGTTGGGGGTAGAGAATGGACACTTGGTTTTGTAAGATTTTGGGGTGAAATTTTTATAAGTGCATGCGATACAGGAGTATAGGTTCAAAAGGTCAAAAGTTAGAAATTTTGTGTAACTTTGTAAAACTTTGTAAAAGTGCATGCTTTTTTTGTGAAAGGTGAGTGAAATTTTGTGTTTTTTCGTAAAAATTTGTAGAGGTTCGAAAACAAGCCGAAAATGAGGGTCAAGAAAGTCAAGAGCAAGTCGTAAATTTTTTGAGAAAAATTGCGCAAGTAAGTAACTAGGAGAAATACGAAGTGTAATTTGTCGCTGTTGAAGCTTGTTCGGTATTAAAGTAAAATGCGGTCGAGGTTTGCTTATGGCAATAAAGGCGAAATTTATTGGTATCAATAAACACTTTGATTCTCGAATTCGGGATCTGATAGGAGCTAGACGTGATGCTACAGCTCTCTGGGCCTTGTTTTGCGATACCATTCGAGATATTCAAGCAGAATTGATTATAGATGAAGAAGCTACAACAAAAAAACTTCGCCAAGCAATATGCGAGACCCTAGAAAATGCTACCACAAATGATACCGTTATACTTTCCTTTGCAGGTCATGGAACAAATGATCATCGGTTAGTCATGCACGACACAATTAAAGAAAACATAGACGATACAACTATATCGATGGAGGAAATTGCAAGTCTCTTTAAAAAATCTGAGGCAAAAGTTGTATTGTTAATACTTGATTGTTGCTTTAGCGGAGGAGCTCCTGCCCGTGTTTTTGAAGACAGTCCTATTTCTCGACAACAAGGTGTGCCACTTGATGAACTTGCAGGCAAAGGTCGTATTCTTATAACAGCATCAAATGTTAATGAACCTGCATGGGAACACCCTAAAACAAGACATGGTCTTTTAACAAAAGCTTTTATAGATGTCCTCCAGAGCAGTGGCGAGAGTGTAGATATAACTGCAGTTATGAATGAAGTGATGAATGGCGTTAGAACAGAGGCCGGTAGAATGGGAAAATTGCAAACACCTGTCTTGCTTGGCTTTGTGGAGGGCGGACTTGTCTTTCCCGCACTTAAACCAGGAAAACTTTTTTATTCACATTTCCCAGAATTAAAAGGTGTCAGTATAAGTTCAAATATCAGAGATTTGGCAAAGTTTGGTTTACCAGAAGCTGTTCTAAATATATGGTCTGACCAGTTTAAAGACGGCCTTAATAAATTGCAGGTGAAAGCCGTGAATGAGCACCGAATTCTTGAAGGAAACTCCTTGCTTGTTGTTGCCCCAACTACTTCAGGAAAGACCTTTATCGGCGAAATGGCTGGAATTCGAGCTATTACCGAGGGAAGAAAAGTTGTATTCCTACTACCATATAGAGCTCTGGTAAATGAAAAATATGACCAGTTTACATTAATATATAGTGAGCAGCTTGATATGAGAGTCGTACGATGTTCTGGGGATTTTACTGAC
>CAYSLN010000117.1:0-7232 GCA_964431825.1 uncultured Pirellulales bacterium
CTCTATCTTCTTAAAGAATTCCGATGTGGCAGCAGCGAAGCACTCTACAAACAAGTCAGCAACCTGCCCTGGGAAAATATCATCGCTCCTCAGGAATATCTATGCGTACTTTCACGGGTCGATACCTTCTCGATTAACAATAGCATGTACCCGAGCCTGAAAGTCAAAGACGCAATCGTCGACCGAATATATAAAAAGACCGGCTCAAGGCCCGATAGTGGCCCGGATAGAAACAATGTCGTCATAAACCTTTTCTGGAAGAACGACGGGGCCTGGATATACCTCAATACTTCTGGTTTAAAGCTCTCCGACAGAAACTATCGCAAGATGCCCCACAAAGCACCCCTGCGAGAATCCCTGGCCGCGGGAATCATCATGGCTGCCGGCTACGACGGTTCGCAGGATATTGTCCTGCCTATGTGCGGCAGCGGTACACTTCCTATCGAATCGGCTCTTATAGCAATGAACAAATCGCCCGCTGGCCTGCGAAGCAATTATAGTTTTAAACACACTAAGGTTTTTGATGAGCAGGTATGGAAGCAAATGCGGAATGATGCCCGCAAAGCTGTGCGCAAAGGCCCACTGCAAAAACGTATAATTGCAACAGATATAGATGGCAAAGCCGTCAACGCAGCCAGACAAAACGCGAAAACCGCCGGCGTCGAACATCTAATAGAATTTAACGTATGCGATTTCGCCGATACTGATGTTCCCAAGGGAGACGGTATTGTAATACTCAATCCCGAATATGGTTTAAGATTAGGGGAACTCGAAAAGCTCGAAAAAGTATATAAACGCATCGGAGATTTCTTCAAACAAAAATGCCCCGGCTATACCTGCTATATATTTACCGGTAACAGAAAACTCGCTGGAAAAGTCGGCCTCAAAACCTCAGCTCGAATGGTATTCTTCAACGGAAAAATCGAATGCCGATTACTCAAATACCAAATGTACGAAGGTACAAAACAATCCTGAAAAAAAACTTGACCAGCGCCGCAATCTCAATTCCTTGTTGCCATTAGCAAGATGCCACAATAAAATCAGTATTGAACCGTGATGTGGCTGTTTTAGTGGAGCATTCTGTCATGAATAGGCTTTTCGTCTCATCTTTGAAGACCTTGCTGATTGTAGTGTTATGCATGATTGTTGGTGGCTGTGGAATCGGACCTGCACCGCATTTAACTGTAGAAGACCGAAAGGCTGATATTGAATATATGGCCAAATGGGCGAGGGACTACAGCCCGCTTGTAAAACATGCTGAAAAGTATATAAAACACCCGGGCTATGAAGAACTGCTGCCGCGATACCTGGATTATGCCGAACAGGCTCAGAGCAACGAGGACTTCAGCTGGGTGGCGCGTGCCTATGGTAGTGTAATTTGCCCGAAAGGTCACCGTTATCTTGTAGATGATAGCCTGTTAAAGTGGTGCTCGCTGGGCACTTTCTTTGGTATCATTGATTTGGATATTAGTCCCTTTGCCGTCGACAAAGCGTTATATTGGACCAGACTAACAAGCGGAATCCCCGGTTCTGCACATCCTCCTTTTGACATTGTACGAAAAGAAGACAAGTACTTCACCAACAGCGACTGGCAGGCCGATGGGATTGTCGTACCGCGCGGTTCACAGATAACAAAAGTCAACGGCATGAGTTGTTCGGATTATCAGGACTTCTTGAAAAAAGATACTTTCCTGCGTTACTTCATGACTCCAAATGAAGCGCTAATCAAAGAGAAACTGCTTATCGTTAATGAAAGTGCCGATTTCACCGGCTGGCAGATTGATTTCCTTTTACCTGATGGTTCAACCCGGAATGCCTTTGTGCCGAAACTAAAAATCCGCCCGGCTATAAAGATTCGTGACATCGAACGTAGGAAGAATTGTACGTGTATCGAACTGACAGATAAAGTTGCCTATATCCGTATCAGGACAATGGCACCGAATATATTGGGGCAGGTCTTTACCGGCTTCTACAGGCAGGACGGTAAAACAATCAAACGCTTTCTCAACCGTGCCGGGGGTAAATACCACAAACTTATTATAGATGTCAGAAACAATGAGGGAGGCTCACCCTACTATGTTTATGAGAATCTCATTCGCCCGTTTCTAAATGAGCCTGCGACATATCAACAGGTGGCAGGAATCAGACGAAAGTACAGAGACAATTTAAAACCTTCCGTTCTTAAAACCTTAAGAAGGTGGTGCTCAAGCAGGCGAGAATATGTTGTCAACACAGAGCAAGTCGATGCCCCTGAGGGTTTTGACGGCGATGAATGGGTGTTCTATCGTGTCACCCGCAGAATCGAACCTCGTGACCGCTACAACTTCGACGGCAGTCTTTATATCCTCATAAACGGCCTAACCTTTTCGGCTGCCGATGATTATGTCAACGCTGTCAAACGAATAGGATTTGCCAAGCTCGTAGGCCGCAACACTGGTGGCGGCTGTGGTGCTTATATTGGACCGCCCGCTATAAGATTGCCTGCCAGCGGCATGATATTCCGCGTCGAAACAGAGATTGTTATCAATCCCGATGGTAGCATTAACGAGCTTTTCGGGACACCGCCCGATGTAGTCCTCCCTCCTGCCGGGCTGCCAAAATCGTTTACCAAAGAAGAACTCCTCACAGACAAATGGATTAAATACATAATAAATGAAATGTAAAATTGCCTCGTCCCCCCAATAGAGTAAATTGTAAATATTAGATTGACTTCTATCCTCTTTCCACCTATTTTATTAATACTTTCCCCGCTGTTTTTGCGGGTTCCTTATTGTATCAGTGGGGTGGCGTTAGAAAATACTTAACCCAACTGCCGTTGCGGAATCAACACAAGATATGTTTTTTAACCGGCTCGAAAAAATCGATGCGATTGGCGAAAAGCGGAGCTTGCCCTCGAATGTCGTAGTCGGGAGCCAATTGTGAGTGCCTCGCCAACACTTAATAAATTATCTCTTTACTCTGTGACTGTAACCGGCAATAATATTATCATGACACAAAGAGGTGTATAGCCCTACCTCAGTCATTATTATGGTGTTAATCTACAACTATGAAAGCGAAAAGCGAACCAAAACCCATAGAAATAAAAGTGTTTGGACATGAGTTTAGATTATTACCTAGTCTAGCTGAGGACTTAATTACCTTGGAGAGAGAAGGTTGTATCTTCTCGCATTTCTGGGACGAGAATACGCAGGTATTCAGGTATAATAAAATTCAGTTTTTGCCATCTGAGATTTTTCAATATGTTGAAGCACATATCGCTAAGCAAGAATTTAATGATGCCATAGACGAAGGTGCAACATTCCAAGAAGCCTTAAATGCAATTGCAAATGCAGAAATTGCGGAACGAGTTCGCTCATATGGCAATTATGGTAAGTCGAAACTTAAAAATGCTTCAACCGTGGACTTGAGGGGCTGCGCTGCAAGCTTTTATGGTCCTGAGCTCGAATCGCTTGTTTGTGGAGGTCGACCTGATCGTTACGAAGTGCTTCCGAACTTTAAGTCCATAGATAAAACCAGTTTAATAATCCAAATAATAGACTACTTTCCTGTAACTTCTCGTTATTTATCTAAACGCAAACATAGTAGACCACCGTTCGAAATCAAAACTGAATATGATGTTCAGGATTTATTGTTCGCAAATATACGATCTGTATTTGAAGATGCACGAATAGAAGAGTGGACTCCGAAGCATGGTGGCAAATCAAAACGCATAGATATTGTTGTACCATCTTGTAATACCATCATCGAAGCTAAGTATATACGAGATGAAAATCACTCCAAACACATTTCAGATGAGTTAAAAGTCGATATAGAAAGCTACCATGCACATTCAAAATGTCAAAGTCTCCTTTTCCTCGTTTATGATTCAAATAAACACATTATAGATCCATCTGAAATATCAAACGACCTTTCTGGGAGGCGAATAAAAGGTAATTCAAGTTTTGATGTTCAAGTGCTTGTTAGATGAATTGCTCTCGACCTTGCCCTCAAATTTTGCAAAGAAAACATTTTTAAATCTTGCTCTGTAACTTTTTGATCTTTGCTTTCTTTTCAGTCTTTACCCAGCCCGAAAAAATCGATGCAATTGGCGAAAGACTTAATCGCCAATTGCAAGTGCCTCGCCAGCCCGCTTTGGTATGCCTTCTCTGAATAACCGAGGGCGAGAGAGTTATAAAACTTCCCTGTACTTCTGTCAGTTCGGGATTTGTTAAAACTACCCCCAGCTTCGCCGGACTTAAACAGCGAGATACGAATTTGTTTCGGATTTAGTGCTTAGGATTTCTCCGACTGGTGTGACGTAAAAATTATACAAAAAAATACAAAATTACACTTAGTTTCCTACTCTAAAGGCATTGAGTTATACAAAAAAATACAAAATTTGGCCCCTGTTTTACAACGTTTTACAACGTCTCTTACAAATATCTGCGCATTTAATTTCTCAGGCCAACAAGCCATTAGAAAGCACGCCCGATAAAAAAGATGCAATAAATACTATTATGAAAGAGAGGAAAAAAATTCTTTCTAAAACAATAATATTCCCCCAAATACTCTAATCTTCCCAAATTCACATTGCCGATAAACTTATCATTGATGGAACGACATTTGAAAGGAGTTTGCATTATGGGGACTTTAGTTGAGCAACGTAAGGAAAACCGTGCAAGCCTATCTTGGCCCGTTAGTCTTTGGGTGCCCGAGGCTAATAGATTCTTCAACGGCCGAAGTGCAAACATTAGCAAGTTAGGTGTTTTTATCACAGTTCCTATGACTACGCCTGTTTGGCCGGGACAAACTGTGGAACTCAATTTTCCACGAACAACGACCTTGGCTGAGCAAAAAGGCCAGTTTGCCCGAATCAAAAGCGGCAAAGTGGTCAGAATCGAGCGAAAAAATACCCTTAAAGATGCCAATATTGGTGTAGGCATTGCCTTCGAATAGTAGATAAGCAGCTTTTCTGGTGCAGAGAGAGATAGCCGGAAAGCTGCGATTGTTAAAAAAGCGGGGCGATGGAAAAGCGAAGGTTGATGATTGAGATAGTCATCAGCCTTTTTTTTGCGCACACAATCGCCTTCTGTTCGGTTGAAGTCCTATCTTACCTAATTTAAATCAAGCCTTTGAGTTAAAGTGTCGGAATCTCTCTGCGCATGTAAAATTTTGGCCAAACGCTGAGTTTTACAGGATTTAACTTCCGATTTTTTCTCAAAAACGTCAATTTTCTTCGTGTCCATTTTGTAGTCATCAGATATAAATCCGAGAGCATGAAATTATAAGAACGTTTGCAAAAGGATGTAACAAATGTGTAATTTAAAGAAGCATATAGCCTATTTTCTTTTTTTACCGGCTATCGTTGGTTTTGCAACCCAATCCTGTTTTGGCTTCGAGGATGGGGATTTTCAGTTATGGAGCACAGCAAAAGCTAATTTTGAAGTCAATAAACAGTGGAAAGGGAAGTTTGAGGAAGAATTTCGGTTTGGGGGTGATGCAGGAGAACTTTACTACCAGCATTCGGACCTGGGATTTGTGTATGGAGCTCTTGCTGAGTGGATAGATATTGGTCTTAACTACAGGTTGGTTTTTGAAAAAGACGGCGCAGGCCGCTGGCGACAGGAAAATCGACCGCATTTTAATGTCATATTCAAGGGAAAACTGTCGGATTTAAGTGTCAGTAACAGGTCAAGGTTTGAATATAGAGAAAGAGAAATCAAAAAAGACATCTGGCGCTACAGGAATAAAACCACAGTGAAATTTCCTGTTAAACTTACCGCACTTAAATTGCAGCCATACATTGCAGATGAGGCGTTTATCAATTTCGGCGAGCAGGATATCACCAGAAACCGATTCTATTCGGGGTTTTCTATGACTTTATCGAAGCGTTTAAAAGGTGAGCTTTTTTATCTCTGGCAGGCAAGCAAGTCCAGCGGAGCTTGGCAGGATATCAATGTACTTGGGGTTCAACTACAAGTCTACTTTTAGATGATAACCACGGAACAATTGCCAATAATGTAGAATCTGTTTATAGGTATGCGTGGAACCTTATTGCGGTTCTCGTTATGTTTGGTGTTAAGTCTATGGTGGTTATGTTTTCATCGAATCCAGCTCAATAAAAGCTGCTGGCAGAAAGATAAAGACAGGCAGCCAGGCCCACAACTCCGGCATTACCCTGCTGCCGAAAATGACCTCCGTGGCAAACATCTTGCAAACAAAGGTTGTGATAAAGCATGCTGCTGTCAGCCCAAAGCTAATCATAATAGCGCCCTTCATTGACCTTGGGTCGCGACAAACCAGTATCGGCAGGCTTACCATGAGCATCACCAGATTGATGATTGGATCAGTAAGGCGAAAATGTTTCTGGCTGTAAAGCTGGGCAAGGTCTTTGATTTTTGTTTTCTGGGCGGCAAGAGCGGCTAACTGTCGTGAACTTAACAAAGATATATACTTGGCCTTGCGTCTGACCGGGACATCTTTGGGAGTAATATCACTAGTGTAGGAATCAATCGGAATGGGACCTGTTAGTGAACCTTTTTCAATAAATTGACCATTACTTAAGTCCCACTTGCCGGTTTTAGTATTATAAAACGCCGTATCAGCTGATATTCGGCCTGTAACCTCCCAAATACCCAGCTTATCTGTCTTACGGCGTGTGATGATAGTGGGCTTGTGAAAAGTTGATGTCTTTACGTCAAATCGTTCAGAACAGATTAGTGAGCCATTGCCGTCGGTAATAAACCGTGCCTCATAGAACTCCTCACCAGGTACGGCATTCTGATGCCGGACGAGCTTGTCGCTAAGTGATGGTATTAAAAGCTCCTGGTCAATTATCAACAAACCGGTCAATAGCAAAGCAAGAAGCACAATAGGTCCGACAACCCGCTTAAGACTAACCCCCGAAGCCATTATGGCGACTAACTCGTTTTGCTGGACCATCCTGCAAAGCGAAAAGGCCGCCGCCACTACAGTTATCATTCCGGCAAAGTCCCGGAAGTAAAGCGTAATGTTAGTACCGTAAAAGATCACTATGTTTTTAAGAACGGCCAGGGTACCAAGGCCAGCATGTTGGGTAAATTCGTCGAGGTTCACGAACAAATCGATAACTATTCGCAGGCCTATCAAGACGCAAAAGGCGATGCAATAGCCAATCAGGAAGTTCTTCGCAACATATTTGTCCAGTGTCTTCATAGTTGTATATATCGTATCTATTATCCTGCATCCTGCTTTGGATTTCACAGGATGTGCTT
>CAYSLN010000118.1:0-1582 GCA_964431825.1 uncultured Pirellulales bacterium
CCCGGCTTAAGGTCCCAGGGCAAAAATATCGCCGAGAACTTGCCGATGCCCTGAAAAGCATAGGCCAACATGCTTATCACTATAAACAAAGCGAAGATAATAACACTGATGTGCGACAGCTCCGCCCCGACGCCGTGGCCGAAACGCTTGCGTATCCACTCCGCACCCGTCATTACTCCCGAACGCCGAAGCCATACCGACAGGTATACCATCAGGAATATTTGATTAAACGTTGGCCAGACCCACGGAATCCACGTACTCTTGACCCCATATACAAAGAATAATGTCACCAGCCACATCGTTCCGGTTATATCGAACATCCCCGATGCATTAGCTATACCAAGGTAGTACCACGGAATACTCTTGCCCCCCAGAAAATACGATTCGATATTTTTCCCGGCGCGCCGAGAGAGAACAAGCCCCGCGATAACAATAACAACCAGATAGCCAAAGATGATGCCGATATCAAGACCGTGAAGCTGCATACTACTCTCCTGTATTACCTCTCATAGAATCAAAAGTATGCTTTATAATCCAATAAACCCAGTTTCTACCTAATCAACAAAGTCACAAGTCTGTAGACGAGACAACCGAATCCTTCTTAGAGTCAATTATTTTCTAAAAAATAGCCACATTTCTCAAGAGAAAACACATAAAATTTTGCTTCATACAATTCTCAACACCATCTCCCAGCTTGGCAAACCCTGCATAATCACCATAAGCGAACCACACAAAACCGTAGCACAAAACGTCATTTTGCGAAGTGAACAAGAATGCATTTTGCACTGTGTGACAAGTGCTATAGAACTGATCGTCTTTAGAGCTTCTAACAAAATGAATAGTCGCACCGAAAGCGAGCGTTTTTTCAGCTGGCGAGGCGGCAGGGACAAAATCGCCATAGGTATAGTCGAAACTATTTCGAGGACGATTTTGGCCCGACAACGATGTCCAGCCGGAAAATAAGCCGCTTGAATGCAAAGGCATTTTGTTAGACGCTCTTAGTAGCTCAGACCAAAGTTGTATTCGAACAGTGGGTCGTAGTCCGCATCGCCGACGTTGATTGGAATCTGCTCCATGGAACGCGGCCACGTAAATGAGAGCTTCCCCGTCGGATTGTAATCGCCGAAAAGTACGTCCGCAACACCTTGGCCCTCGGTCCCCGGCAGCCAGGCCACAACGAACGCATCCGCATAGTCGATAATATCACTGATTATCATTGGACGGCCGGAAATCAAAACAACAACCACCGGGATACCGGCCCTTTTCATGTTGTCGAATGCCTCGACGTCCTCGGCCGTAAGCGAAAGGTCTGCACTGTCCCCACTACCCTCAACGTAAGGCCTCTCACCAATCACAAGGATTCCAATATCTGTTCCGCCTATCCCCGTGCCGTCCTGCGAAAAAGTCACCTTGGTGTCTTTGGAAACCGTGTTCTTAATAGCCTCAAGAATCGTCGTCCCACCATCGGTCACCTTCCCGCTGCGACCCTGCCACAAAATGGTCCAGCCCCCACACTGATTGCCGAGATCGTCTGCGCTCTTACCGCTAACATGAATATGTTTCAGATGCTTCGATATCGGCA
>CAYSLN010000118.1:1682-7197 GCA_964431825.1 uncultured Pirellulales bacterium
GCATTGATTGCCTTGCCAATAGCGGCCTTGTAATCGCGGTCGAGCTGGTCGATGGCACGGTAATCCGAAATAAGAAAACCCTCGAAGCCAAGTTCCTTCTTGAGAACATCTGTCAGCAAATACTCATGGCCTGTGCACTTCCGGCCGTTCCAGCTGCTGTACGAAGGCATTATGCTTCCGACACCGGCGTCGATGGCCCCCAGGTATGGCACTAGGTGTATTTTTCTGAGAGTCCGTTCATCGACCTGCGTATTCCCTTGATCCAAGCGCACACGCGGGCCGCGGCGCAAGCCCGGCCTCCTGCTCCTACGCTCAACCGCTGTTGTACCACCGTCACCGACGTAGTGTTTGGCACAGGCAAGGACAGAAAGCGGCTCGCTCAGATTGGAACCTTGAAAACCCCGGATGGCCGCGCCGCCAAGAACCTTGACAAGCTCCGGGTCTTCGGAGAAACCTTCGAAAATCCGGCCCCAGCGATGGTCACGAGGAACTGTCACACATGGTGCAAACGTCCAGTTAATACCCGTGGCTCGTATCTCTGTTGCAACTGTGCACGCAACTTTTTCAACCAGCTCGGGATTACGGGTGCAACCCAGACCAATATTGTGTGGGAATATAACGGCACCGAGCACGTTATTGTGACCGTGTACAGCATCTATACCATAGAGAATTGGAATACCCAATCGTGTCTTAAGAGCCTGCTGCTGACAACGCTCATACAGGTCGGTCCATTCCCGCAGACCGTTGCCTTCCTTGGGGTCCGAGTTGCCGCCGCTAAGTATTGAACCGATGAAGTACCTCTCAATATCGGCGAAATCCTCAAGATGCTCCTGGTCGGTTTGTATCATCTGCCCGATTTTTTCTTCCAGCGTCATTTGGGACAGCAGCTCTTTGACCTGCTCATCATAAAAACAAAGGGACTCAGCCTCCGATGCACTGGGCATCTCTTGACAGGATACTAACAGAACAGCCAGGCAGAAAACGCCGAACAGCCCGGCCTTCCGATAAGCAAAGGAAAAAAACCTCGTCATTATCGTAGCTCCTTTTAGTAGGTTATGTAAGACCTTTGGTGTGGACCAAAATTTTGCATTGTTAAAGGTTCATGTCGGTACAGTTTTCGACGCCCAGTTTACTGTTGTCTTTTGTCTTGATTGAGACCGCTTCGAATTTCCACCCTTGTGCATAAGAGATTTTCCCTGCGCCATCTGCTTCGATCTCTACATCTTTTAGATGGAAATTCTTCACTATGGATTCTTTCATACCGGAAGCCCGTATTGCTCGCTTGGCACCTTTAACCCTAATTCCCTCCAGGTAGATGTTTTTTACTTCCGGCATTCCTAACTCGGGAGGCTCGACTTTTTGTAGCATGGTCTTCCAGTGTGCCGGCAAGTTTTCGCTGGTGTATCCTTCCGGCAGGCTGGAGTAACTATAGCTCGGGTTCCAGTTCATCGATACCTCAATAGAAGTGCCGACATCCGTCATCTCGATACCGCGTATGTGAATATCTTCGACTGTCCCGCCTCTTGTTCTGGCCGATTTGAAACGAATCCCAACCCCGGTTCCTTTTGCTTTTAGATCATGCGCCAATATGTGCCTGATGCTGCCGGAGGTTTCACTGCCGAATGTAATCAGACCTCCTCCCGCACGCGAGATACAATTACGGATAACTACGTACTCGGCAGGGCGGTTGACCCGAAGACCGTCGGCGTCACGGCCTGCCTTGAAACAAAAATTATCGTCATTGCAGTCGATATCACAATTCTCGATTAACACGAATGACGAAGAATCAATGTCGATACCGTCGGTACTCGGACCATGGCCGTCGATGTTGTTGAGGATTGTAAGACCGTCGATAGTAACGTATTTGGAATACAGAATGTGTACCGTCCAAAAGCCGGCCTGCTTCAGCGTAATCCCTTCGATAGTGACATTGGAAGATTCCGAGACTAAAAGAGTCCTCGGCCGCTTGCAGTCATAATCCACGACCCAGCGAAGACCTTTCGGTTCGTAGTCCTCTCTCCGCATGGTCCAGTATTTGTCCCAGAAAGGTTTGCCCTGTGCGTGAATAGTCCCGGCACCTGTTATAGCAACATTGTCCTGGCCGATGACGTTTATCAATGCGGCGGGCCATTTCATCTCAATCCCCGCAACACGAGTATCGATTTCAGGATAATCGTTTATGTCTTGGCTCCCGCGAATCTCGACACCTTTATCAATCCTCAGATTAACGCCTTTTTTTACAAATATCGAGCCGGTCAGATATGTACCTGCCTCGAACGTCACTATTCCATCACCTTTGGCGGCGCAGTCATCTACCGCCGCCTGGATGGCCTTTGTATTGAGTGTCTTACCGTCGCTTACCGCACCATAGCCATTGACCTTGAAGACCTCTTGACTATCGGGCATCTTTTGAGCGCCGACGTTCTTGGTCCAGGATAGGTCTGTCTTTGATTTTCCCAAGGCCCCGGCTGGAGCTACGTTGCCCAAAACCAATACTAATACAAGCAGAATCGACCGCATAATTACACCCCTTGCATATCACATCCTAAAATTGTACGCTTATTTTTCTGCCTTTATACAGAACAGTTTCATCCGGTTTTTCCGTAATCTCCACACCTGTCCCATGACCCTTCTTTACCAGGACTACCTGAAAACTTCGCTCCTTTAGCATACCTGGAAATTCGCCTTCTCGCTCGCCGATGGTAAGCCGACGTTTTGCATCATCCCAGCTAAAAGCAATCGTCGAATACACACCCTTTTCATAATTGTAATTGTCGTTCTCATCTTCATACAATGTAAAGTTTCCATCAGCGCCCGGATAAATTCGTAATTCAATCGGGTCTGCCGGTTTCTCGGTGGAATACTGTACAAATGGCCCCATCGGAATAATAGAGCCCGACTTCACCAGCAGGGGGATTTTATCGATTGGTGCATCTGCAACAATCTTTCGACCGCCGGGGATAGTTCGCCCTGTCCAGAAGTCAATCCACCGATATTTCGCAGGCAGATACACCTCTCTCGTCTGCTGCCGTTCCTCCACGATTTTTTCCCTCGCATGAATCTCCGGCGTCTTCCAAAACAGCTTGGCCCTGAAAGCCCCGGCCACAGCATTCGATGTCTCGAAATTAAAGTCATACTCCTTCCCCGCCTCCAGCTCCACGGGAACTGTATAAAATTCCGTAGACCAGTAATTGCAGGGCAACTCTTTACCGTCTAAATAAACCCGCTTGGGCCCGAAACTCTTCATGTGGAATCGATGTTGTCCCGTTTGAGTCGGAATCAGTTTTCCCTCCCATCGCATGGAAAAAGTAGCATCGGTAATATAATCAGGCCAGCCCGTATACCAGAAAAGATTAATATTAGGCTCCACCTGCTCATGACACAGCTCTTTGAATCCCGTATCGTTATAGTACGTGGCGTTCAATCCCCGTTTGCCCTCTTTCGTCCTGAAATGCTCTGGCCCTATGAGAATGCTGTTTTCTGGTGGACGATGAATCATATATTCCGTCACTGGACAAACCATGATTCCAGGACCGAACATAAACTGGTCACCAATAGAATACGTCTCTTTGTCCTCAGTGAAATCCATTGGCAGGCCCCGCATTATCGTATACCCATCATTAGTCACCTTCCACGCCAATGAATATATATAAGGCATCAACCGATAACGCAAATTGTCAAACTTCACCATCGGTTCGACAAACTCACCGAATTCCCAAATCTCTCGAGGCGTCTCCGAACCGTGCGACCGGAAGATGGGACTGAACGTCCCGAACTGGAACATACGGGCATAAAACTCCTGATAAGCGGGGTCCTTGCCCCCGTTGGAGAAAACACCCTCATAACTACCTATCACGTAAGCACCGATATCAAAAGTCCAATACGGAATCCCTGCCATACAATGATTAATACCCGCCGCGATTTGTCTCTTATAAATGTCCCAACTGGCCCCGATGTCACCAGACCACGTGGTTGTGGCATTCCGCTGCTGGCCTGCAAAAGTAGAACGCGTCAGAATATATGCACGTCTCTCATCAGTCTCTTTGCGCAGGTTCTTGTACAAAGAATCAGTCATAGATAGCGAATAGGCGTTCAGATATCTTGCCCATGAGCCGAGATAATTCTTCCCGATTCTCTTCATCTCATAATCGGTGGCATCCTTCGTAAGAGCATTGACAACATCCGGCTCCGTCGAGTCAATCCACCACGCGTCAATGCCCTTGGAGTATAGACCCTTTTTAAGATGCTCCCAGTACAACTGATTGGCCGCGGGATTAAAGGCATCATAGTATTTGAATCCCGCCCAGCCGAACTTGTCGTATAGATACCCCTTTTCGTCCATCTCTTTGAAAACCGGTGTATTGGGTCCAAGTCCCGGCCAAATGGAAATCATCAAGTGAAGGTCCAGGTCGTGGATTATATCTACCATCTCTTTGGGTCTGGGATACTTCTTTTCGTAAAAGAACAATTGGCTCCAATTACTCCTGCCGTCCCAATAATTCCAGTCCTGAATGATATTATCTATAGGAATTTCTTTCTCGCGATATTTGCGGGCGATGCCCAACAATTCATCACGACTTTTATAATGTTCTTTGCTCTGCCAGTATCCATAGGCCCATTTACCATACATCGGCGCCTGACCCGTCAGGTCTCTGTACCCGGCTATAACTTCATCCATGTCCTGCCCGTAGATGAAATAGTAATCTATATTGTCACCAACATCAGACCAAAGCGATGCTCCCCTGTGGTTATCCTCAAAAATGGTCTTCGAATAATTGTCCCAGAGTATCCCGTAGCCCCGCGTGGAAATCAAAAATGGCGTTACCGCATCGGTGTTGCTCTGCACTAATTTGACGGTATGCCCGCGATAGTTCATTACCCCATCCTGGTGCTGACCAAGACCGTAAATACCCTCATCTTGTGTCAGCTTAAAGTTTTGTTGAACGCTGAATGCCTTTTCATACTTATATTCAACCGGCGTCAGTATGGCCATCCCATCTTCCTTCAGGATGATTTTCTTGTCGCGCCCAATATATTGAATTGAACCGTCTTTCTTGGATACTCGCAATGCGACCTTTATAGAAGCTATAGAAAAGCCCTTGCCATCCTCCTGAAAACGAGTCTTCAAATCGGGCAGCTCCTCTTGAATCACAGCTAAGCTCGTTTTCTCTGCCGTCCCTTCGGGTAGCCATTTAACAACACGAACCATATCATCCGCATAGAACTGCACTCTCACGTTCAGCCTGCTGGTCTCCAGTTGAGCGCCGTTTTGAATCTGCTGAACCGTCGCCTGACCCGGCGAACCTGGAAATGGCATATCAGTGCAGGAACCGAGCCCAAAAACAACCGCAGAAACCAGACATATAAGAAGGATTTTTCGGGTTTTCATTGTTCTACCTCATTAATGCTGTGAATCTTAAAAACAGGATTATCTGTATAAAAATGGACTGTCCTTCGGCCCCATAGTATCTTCCACATAAAAACAATACTCAAGAAAAAAACGCAAAAACCCCGC
>CAYSLN010000119.1:0-6873 GCA_964431825.1 uncultured Pirellulales bacterium
ATGATAAGAAAGAAGTGCTGAGGCCTTCGATAATCTGGTGTGACAGCAGGGCGGTTCAAATCGGTGAAAAGGCGGCAGGAGACATTGGCGAGGAGAAGTGCCTTAAGAGATTGTTTAATCTGCCGGGGAATTTTACGGCATCGAAATTGAAGTGGGTTATGGAAAACGAGCCGGGGGTTTATTCCAAGATTCATAAGATGATGCTGCCCGGCGATTATATTGCGATGAAGATGACGGGCGAGATAAGGACGACGCCATCAGGTTTGTCTGAAGGGATAATGTGGGACTTTGAAGGCGATGGTTTGGCTGATTTCGTGCTCGAAAACTATGGCATTTCCGGCGAGTTGATTGCCGAGACGGTTCCGACATTTTCCATACAGGGCGAGCTGACGAAAGAGGCAGCGGAGGAGCTTGGACTTGCCGCCGGGACTAAGGTGGGCTACAGGGCGGGTGACCAGCCTAATAATGCTCTGTCACTGAGCGTGTTGGAGCCCGGTGAAATTGCCGTGACGGCGGGGACGTCCGGCGTGGTGTATGGAGTGAGTGATAAAAAGAACTACGACCAGCGTTCGCGGGTGAATGTGTTCGTGCATGTCAATCATTCGGCGAAGAGTCCAAGGTATGGAGTGCTGCTGTGCCTTAATGGGACGGGGATATTGAACAGCTGGCTCAAACATAATTTTGTAGGTGGCGAGGGATTAGATTATGAACAGATGAATGAACTGGCGGCGGAGGTGCCGGTCGGTTCCGACGGGCTGGTTATACTTCCTTACGGGAATGGGGCGGAGAGGACGCTGGAGAACAGGAATATCGGGGCGTCCGTTCACGGGTGGAATTTCAATGTGCACAAGAAGGCGCACTTCCTGCGGGCGGCTCAGGAGGGAATAGTCTTTGCGCTGAATTACGGGCTGGGGATAATGCGCGATATGGGTATTAAGCTGGCGACTGTCAAGGCAGGCAATGCTAATATGTTCCTGAGTCCTTTGTTCGCGGAGGCCTTTGCGACCGTGACGGGGGCTTCGGTGGAATTATACAACACGGACGGTTCGCAAGGAGCCGCAAGAGGGGCGGGGATTGGCGCGGGTATTTATAAAGGTCCGGAGGATGCGTTTGTCGGTCTTAAGCCTGTCAAGACAATAGAGCCTAACAAGAAATTAGCTTCCGCTTACGAGGAAGTTTATAAAGGTTGGGAAGATATTTTGAAACGTCAATGAAGAAGGAGTATTTGAGATGGCAGAGAAATCTTTACATAGCATTTGTAGGTGGACGTTTAATCCTGGTAAGGGCGGTTTTGTGCCCGGTGATATGCGGCCTGAATGGGGTGGTAAGTTTGGAACGCCGGAGATGATTAAGCTGGTGCGTGACAAGGTTGCTCCGAGGCTGCCGGATAATATCGAGCTGGGTATAGAGATGCACTATGACGCGGAGGTGGATGATAAAAATGCCGCGGCAGTGGCTGATGCGCTGGTGGACAACAAATTGTATCTGGCGATGATAACGCCGGGGGCGCATTGTCATTTTGCTTACGGCGGGATTGGATCACTCGATACCAAGGAGAGAAAGGCGGCGGAAGAGCTGGGGACAAAGACGGTGGACCTTGCTTACGGGACGCTGAAGAAGGCCTGGCATCCGGACATCAAAAAGGCGCCAGCGTTTGTCATCTGGAACGGCTCGTTCGGGTACGATATTGCGACGGTCGGGATTGGGCAGATGTATCAGAACCTTAAGGAGAGCGTGGCGGGGCTGTGCAAGTACGAGGAGAAGAAGGGTGGCAATCTTCATATAGGATTTGAGCCGAAGCCTAACGAGGGACATCCGGCGATGCTGATTCCGACGGTGGCGAGTGCGTTGCTGTTCTGGATGAGGATTGAAGAGGAGTTCGGCGTTTCGAGAAAGAACAAGGGTGTAAACAAGGAATTCGGCCATTCGGAAATGATAGGCCTGGATCATGTTTACGACACCGTCGAAGAGTTAGACAACGGTATGATGGTACATATGCACCTTAACAGCCAGGGTTACAACGACGGTATTATTTTCGGCGGGCCCGGTAAGTATGACATCGACCACGGTGCGCGAGTTAACGGGATGAACATTGCGATAGCGGGACTTATTCAGCAGGCTGGTTACGCTCGCTGGAAGGGTCACGATATGCAAACCCGCGCGTATGATAACGTCGAGCAGGGAATCGACAGGGTTGTCAGGAGTGTGTTGAGCTGGGAGGCATGCGAGAAGGCTGCGAAGGAGCTGGATACAGCATCGCTTATGGCTACACTTGCCAAGCGGGAGACCGCCAAAGCTGAAGATATGATGAGAGATGCCGTCGTGAGTGCTCAGCAATACTTTGACAAGATGTATAAGTGATATTTGGTTTAACCGAAAAAACCGGCTGCACAGATTAGGACTTCGAATTAAAGAGGGTACTTGTGGTTTATAGCCACGGTACCTTCGCTGTTCCTGGTGAATTTCTTTTAGAAAGGAGCGGAAATGGCACTTAATCGGAAGCTGAAGATGGGGATGGTCGGCGGTGGGCCGGGGGCGTTTATCGGTGAAGTACACCGTAAAGCAGCCCGTATGGACGGGAAGATAGAGCTGGTTGCAGGGGCGTTCGACATTAACCCTCGCAAATCCAAGCAAATGGGTCGGCAGTTAAACCTGCCGTCCAGGCGTGTTTACCGCAATTACAAGGAGATGATTGAGGGTGAACTCAAGCTGCCTGAAGGTGAGAGGATTGATTTCGTTTCGGTTACGACTCCGAATAACTCGCATTTTCCCATCGCGCGGGATTTTCTTGAAGGTGGTTTTGCTGTGATGTGTGAAAAACCGATGACGTTTAACGCGGCTGAGGCAAAGGCCCTGCAAAGGATTGTCAAGAAATCACGCAGAGTGTTCGGACTGATGCATAATTATACAGGCTATCCGATGGTCAAGCTGGCCCGGGATATGGCTCGGCAGGGGGAGCTGGGTAAGATTCGCAAGATTGTGGTCCAGTATCCGCAGGGCTGGCTGGCGACGGCACTGGAGAGAACAGGTCAAATGCAGGCTTCGTGGCGGACCGACCCGAAGCGGAGCGGTGGCTCCGGTTGTGGGGGTGACATTGGCACGCACGCGGAGAACATGGCTGAATATATTACAGGTCTTAAGATGACTCACATCTGTGCGGACCTTACGACTTTTGTTAAAGGTCGCCGGCTGGATGATGACTGCAATTGTCTGGTTCGCTTCAATAACGGAGCCAGAGGATTGTTACACGCCAGTCAGGTTTCTATCGGCGAGGAGAACAATCTTGCTATCTGGGTTTATGGTGAGGAAAAGGGTCTCGAATGGCATCAGGAACATCCGAACTATCTTTATGTTAAGGAGCCTGATGGGCCGGTGCAGGTCTGGCGGAGAGGCAACCCGTATGTTGCTGCGAGAAGCCCGGCGGCTGGGCGTGCCACGCGCCTGCCGGCAGGACACCCGGAGGCCTTTTTTGAGGCCTTTGCTAACATTTATTGCAACTTTGCCGATACCCTGCGTGCCAAATTGGCCAGAACAAAACCTGACAAAGTCTTCCTGGATTTCCCCAATGTTGGCGATGGTGTACGGGGAATGCTCTTTATTGAGACCATCCTGGCCAGCACAAAGAGCAAGCAGAAATGGACGAAAATAAAAAAGTAGTTCGGTTGATTGCATTTAACGGCGCAGGTGGGATTTTAGCTCATTAGGCTGGGACGGTATTGGCTTCTGAGGAGAATATCAGATGGCTTAAGCGGAGGGGGCAAATTGACACACCCGGTGCAAATTTCACAGCGGATTGAACTTGCATAGCAAAAAATCGGAAAGTAACGTAGGTTCACAGGAGAAAGAGAAATGAACAAGGGTATAAAGCTTACGGTTGCATTGTTGATTTTTGTTCTTTGTATTTTTTGCTTACCAAGGGAGGTGCAGTCAAGAGAGCAACAGTGGCAACAGATCTTTAACGGTAAAGACCTGACCGACTGGGAGGGTGACCTGCGCTTATGGTCGGTTAGGGATGGTGCCATTCGTGGCCAGACTACGATTGAGAATCCTGCTGCTCACAATACGTTTCTTATCTGGCGCGGCGGGGTACTGAAGGACTTTGAGCTGAAGCTGAAATTTCGCATCGGTGGCGGCAACTCCGGCGTTCAGTATCGCAGCAAAGAGTTCGACAAGTGGCGTATATCCGGTTATCAGGCTGAGGTCGACAATAATCCCGGCAGAGTCGGCTTCCTCTATCACGAGGTCGGTCGCGGACGAATGGTTTACGTGGGCGAGTTCGTTATGGCAGATGAAAACAGCGAGAGAAACGTTGTGGGAAAGGTGGCTGATAAAGATGAACTTATCGAGGCCGGTTATTACCGAAAAGGCGACTGGAACGAGTACCATATAATTGCTCAGGGCAATCATATAATACACTATGTTAACGGCTATCAGACGATAGAGTTTATAGACAACGACCGTATCACAGACCCCAATGATCCCGAAGACCGAAAAGGCTCGGCTCGTGAAGGGCTACTTGCTTTGCAGATTCATACCGGTGACCCGATGACTGTTGAGTTCAAGGATATCAAAATCAAGCATCTGGAGTCTCAATACGGTGATGCCGTACTGATTTTCAATGGCAAAGACCTTGACGACTGGGAGTTAAAAGGCGACAAGGTAAAGAGCAAATGGGTCGTTGGCACGGCAGTAATGTCGTCGGAGAACCCGGAACTGCTGGTCAGTGAAGACGGTCACGGTGAGATGATAAATCTGGCAGCGCACCACGGTGACAGTATCGATATATATTCCAAGGCAAAGTTTGGTGACTGTCGCATCGAGCTGCAACTAATGGTGCCAAAGGGTTCCAACTCGGGTATATATGTTATGGGTGAATACGAAGTGCAGGTGCTGGACAGCTATAACGTGCTGAGGCCAGGCAACAGTGACATGGGCGCAATTTATGGTGCCAATCCACCACCTGTCAATGCGTGCAAAGAGCCCGGTCAGTGGCAGAAATACGTCATCGAGTTTCTTGCTCCAAGGTTCGATGCCAGTGGCAAAAAGACTCAAAACGCCAAATTCGTTAAGGTAGAACTCAACGGCCAGGTGCTGCATGAAAACCTCGAAATGCCCGGCCCCACACCCAGTGGTGTAACCGGTACGGAAGCACCCGTCGGCCCACTTATGTTCCAGGGCAACCACGGCCCTGTGGCTTATCGTAATATCATAGTGAAGCCTTTGGTCAAGTAGCTATGTTTGTTGCTTAAGTGAGGTCCTGCGATATTATTTTTCACGGGTTGTGTTTCTAATTGTACAGGCAAAGTACAGGCAAAAAAGCCTGAAACGCTCGCTTGACAATAACGCATACTGCTGCGATACTATGTGGCGGCAGAATTGATAGCTCGTTTGTTAAGCTGACGGAAGCACAATGAGTGACGAGAAAACTAACAAGGGGATGGACAGACGTAGTTTTTTGCGTTCTACCGCAGCGGTTGGAGCGGGCCTGGCGTTGTCGCCGGTGACTTTTGGGCAGACGAGCGTCGGCAAAAAAGAAAGTGATATAAATGTGGCCCTGCTTGGTGCCGGGAACCAGGGATGGGTCTTAATGAATACCTGCCTGAGGATACCCGGCGTTCGCTTTAAAGCGGTCTGCGACATCTGGGAGGCTTACAATCAGAAACGAGCTTCACGTTTACTGAAAAAATACCACCACGCCAACAATACCTACGTGGACTACAAGGAGATGCTGGATAGGGAGAACGACCTCGATGCAGTAATAGTTGCTACTCCTGATTTATGGCACGCTGAGCATGCCGTTGCGTGTCTAAAAGCAGGGCTGCACGTGTATTGCGAAAAAGAGATGTCCAACACTCTGGAAGGTGCCCGGCGTATAGCCCAGGCTGCCAGAGAGACCGGTAAGCTTCTGCAGGTCGGCCATCAGCGCCGCAGTAATCCTCGTTATCTTCACTGTTACACGAAACTTTTAAGAGAAGCAAAAATTCTTGGTC
Organism: uncultured Pirellulales bacterium; assembly: GCA_964431825.1. Lineage (GTDB taxonomy): Bacteria > Planctomycetota > Phycisphaerae > Sedimentisphaerales > Anaerobacaceae > CAYSLN01. The sequence goes on from CAYSLN010000119.1 coordinate 5,991, forward strand.
GTATTACCGCTATTAACGGCCAGTGGAACCGAGCACTTCATGAGCCTCTTGGTTTTCCTGAAAAGGCTGTTATCGGCCGGGCCACCCTTGAAAAGTATGGATACGAATCAATGGAGCAGTTCAGGAACTGGAGGTGGTACAGGGGACTTGGAGGTGGGCCTATAGTCGACCTCGGCTCGCATCAGATAGATATTTATAGCTGGTTTCTCGAGGCGAATCCCAAATCTGTTATTGCCAGCGGCGGCACAGATTACTACGATAAAAAAACGCACGAATGGTACGACACCGTAATGGCCGTTTACGAGTATCAAACCGGGGAGGGGACTGTCAGAGCATTTTATCAGACGGTGACTACCAACAGCTGCCAAGGATATTTTGAGACATTTATGGGTAGTCAGGCGACGTTGTTGATTTCCGAGGCCGCCGGCAGAGCAGGTGTCTATCGCGAACAATCAGCGCCCGAATGGGACAAATGGGTCAAACTCGGCTATGTGAACGAGCCTACGAAAAAACAGGAAGAGAAACCCAAGACCGACGCCATATTGGATGTTCGTGAGACTCCTACGCCGCCCGCTTATGAGCTGCCGGTTGAGATGGACAAGCCTTACCATCAGCCGCACCTTGAGAACTTTTTCGATGCGATTCGCGGCAGGGCGAAGCTCAACTGCCCGGCGGAGGTTGGATATGAAACAACTGTTACTGTACTGAAAGTCAACGAGGCTGTGGAAGCAGCCCGAAAGCTTGATTTCAAGCCGGATGAATTCAAGATTTAGCTTCTAAATCAGGCTAACCAGTTTGTGAGACATTTTTGGTTTAATGGCCCTATGTTGAGAAAAGGATTGATAGCGGCTTTTTGTTTACTGCTGGTGTTGTTGGCTTCACC
>CAYSLN010000120.1:0-6853 GCA_964431825.1 uncultured Pirellulales bacterium
TTCAGCCTTGGTCCACGATACTCTTGGCAACTATAATCAGTTTGAATATGATTACTGGAAATACCTGAGACAAGGCTATAATTTACATGATGCCGTTGATTATGCTCTACCACCGGGTGGAGGAACAATAATTGAAGCGAACTTCAAGTCCTATGGAGTTACAGATTTGCAGTATGCCTGGTTCAGATGGCCGGAAATCAATTAGAAAGGGAGCCAAAATGAAACCACTAAAACTAATAATATCTCTTATGCTTCCAGTTGTCACTTTATTAGGATGTAAAGATAAAACTGCTTCATATATACCACGACCTGTGGAAGAAAAGCTGGCTCTTCGTGTATTAACCCTTCAGTACCAAGCAAGAGAATCGTCTATGCAAGTTGCTTGGTTCAAGGGGCGCTTGGAAAAATGCCTCTCAGAGCTTGAGAAGGACAAGGGCTTAGAACCAATTCCGTTTGACTGGGCGGAAGCAATGGGTTTACCAAAATTCAAACGTGACCCCAACCACCCCGAACGGTACGCTTCTAAACCAAGGCCATTTTACACCCCTTATCGTGGTATTAAAAGGCCGGAAATTAAAATCGAAAGATACCGGCATATCGAAAAACTTTCGTCCACCGTTAGTCTAACAAACTCAACGCTTGAAAATAACATGCTCGGTATGGACAAGTACATAAAGCACCTTGAGGAACGACTAAAGCGGCTTGAGGAGCACTTGAATAAATAAATTGTCTACAAGAAGGGGCTCAAGAGGGTTGGTTACTACCTACCGGCCCTTTTCTTTTCGTGTTTTTGCTATTAATGTTCAGAACCACGTTTGGCGGAATATCTCGAAATATCAGACCGTAAAACCATGTCTCTGTTTTGTCTCCAGCGATGCCGGACTTGCTGAATCACAATGACATCAGACCTTAATTTATCATCCGAAAACAAAGATTTTAAGAATTTTTTACCTAAGAGTAGGAAGTACAAGACTCCGCATATTCAGAATCTTTAAGGTTCTTGGCAGTTCATTTTAACGGATTAAGCAAAATACACCCTCCTGACAGTGCGCCCCGGAGCACAGCCATACATAAGGACTTATAGCTGATTGGGAACAAACTCTGGGCCAAAGACCGAATATTTTAGACTTTCTTCTTGACGGATTTCTGCTTTGGTTGATAATAGCCCTTGGCTTGTCGCGCAAAGTATATATGTGCGCAAGAATCTCTGGTTTTTCAGTTGTCAGTTAAAATTGACGCTTGTTTTATCCAAAGGATTGGAATTATTCTTGAAAGGAGGCTGTTATGAGACGGATAGTTTTGGCTGCAGCGCTTGTAGTTTCATTGAGCGTGTTAATTGGTTGCCAGAGGCAAAACAGGGGCAGAGCTCAGCTTATGCCGCCTCGCACCAGGACATCGCTTGCCTCTGTAGGCGTAGTTAAAGTTGCCGGTGCCGGTGAAGTCGATATCGTCGAACAAGTGGCCATCAATCGGCAGACATATCGACAGGCCCTTGAATTACTCGTAGAACATTACTCCAAGACCGGCGACAATATGAAGCAGACCTGGGCGAAAAAGGAATTGGCTGCCCTCAATACTATGCCCCAGTATAAGTACATCATCGAAGCTGAGAGATTGCCGAATCTAAAAGCCACTAATTCCATTCCAGAAGCCGATGAGATTTATATGGATGGACGTGAGCTTCATAGACAGGCCGAAAAGCTGATGTTTGTTAAGGACAACGATTTGTTGCGCATTGCTCTGGACAGGTACAACCAGCTTATAAAAAAGTACCCCTCCAGTGATAAAATTGATGATGCTGCATTCGAGGCCGGCAGAATTTACGAACATTTCAAAGATTACAACATAGCCCTTTTGTATTACCAAAGGGCCTATCAGTGGGACCCAGCTACGATTCACCCTGCCAGGTTTAAGGCGGCATATATTCTCGACAAGTTTATGCACAGCAGACAGGAAGCGCTCGAACTTTATCAGGAGGCACTACAAGAAGAAGGTGGATACGAAGAGTGGAAGGAATTTGCCCAAAAGCGTATCAGAGAAATTACCAAGACCGAAGAGGGCGTTGAAAGCCGTCAATAAACATTTGATGTAAAGCTTTTTTGGATATATTATCACGGGCCTGGTGGTACATCAGGCCCGTTTTTATTTATTCTCGTTGCTTTGCTGCCCTGATGTGAGAGTTTGATTCAAGACGGATAAGCGGCCAAATAGGCCCCCTTTGAGCGATAGGCAAAACAATGCTGGTGGAATTCGAGGAAAAGGTAGCCGTTTTTGCAAAAGAAAACGGGCTGTTCAGCTCAGCCGACAGAGTTCTGTTGGCTGTTTCCGGCGGAGCGGATTCAATCGCACTTCTCTATGCGATGCATAAGCTCAGAGCCGAAAAAGTTTTCGATGTCGAGTTGTTTTGCGCTCATGTGCACCATCAGTTAAGATCGGACGAGGCCGATTTGGATGAGGAGTTTGTTATCGCCCAGGCCGCTCAGCTAAAGTTGCCCGTAACGACCAGAAAAGTGGATGTACGTGACTTGGCCCGCAAAAACAAACTGTCCATCGAGACGGCCGCTCGAAAATTGCGTATCCAAAGCTTGCTTGACATCGCTATAGTTAATAAATGCAACCGGATAGCCACAGGCCATCAGAAAAACGACAATGCCGAGACCATCCTGCATCGCCTGCTTCGAGGCACCGGTTTTCGAGGCCTTGCCGGTATCTGGCCGGCGCGGGTTTTGGATGGTACCGCTTTTTGTAGCAATCCGCAAAATGCGAACCCTGATGATAAAATTCAGTTTGTAAGACCGTTGCTGGACGTTACGCGCGATGAGATTATTGACTATTTGCGGGACCGGAATCTGAAATTCAGACAAGACCACACAAACGCTGATTGCACATACAGACGAAACTATATTCGCCATCGTCAGCTTCCTGCATTACAACAGGATTGTACTTCCTCCATCGTGGAAGAATTGTCGCAATTGGCTCAGTCCGCCCGCAGGTTCCATGATTTGGTTGGCAAACACGCAGAGCAGGCGTGGTCGAAACTGGCCGATACCGCCGGTGACAATGTTATCCTGGATTTAACAGCCTTTTTCTCGGAGCCGGAGCCGGTAAGAATTGAGCTTATACGGCGCAGTTTAACCACCGTAGGCAGCGGCGAAAGAGATTTGACGCAACAGCACTATAAAAGAATATTGAAGTTGGCAGAACAAAATATCACCGGCGGAGAAATAGAATTGCCGCACGGGTTTACAGCTTGGCGGGAATATGGAAATCTGATTTTTGCTCAACACAAACCAAGCTTTTATTCGGAAAAACAAGTCGACCAGTCCGTCAACTTGCAGGTCCCGGGCCGAGCGAGGTTAGGAAATTATTTGATAGAAGCAACCATCTTCGAAGCTGATCAAAAGGACTTCGAAAGATTCAGGAAGCAAAAAGATAATCTTGTTGAATGGTTTGACTTTGAAAAGATTCAGCAGCCTTTGATTGTTCGTTCTCGCCGCACGGCAGACAAATTTTGGCCATTGGGTTTGCCGGGCGAAAAGAAAGTAGGTAAATTTCTAACCGCAGAAAAAGTCCCTCGCCAAATGCGAAAGAAACTTCTTATTGTCGCTGACAGCGAAAAGATAATCTGGGTCTGCCCGATTAGAATGAGCCGCCAGGCTGCAATTACCCGCGATACCAGAAAAGTCCTTCAATTGAAAATAACCGATACCGCGCCGAAGGACAGTGAGCAGTAATACTCACTTCTTGGGAGGTTTGCATACGTAAATAAAAGCGGGAGGAAAGTTTTGTGGCACAAATTTCAGCTTCACGTCTGAAAAATAGTGCTTCATCTTTTTACTTAATAAAGGCGTATATTGTACTTGGATATATCTTTTTGATTTACTCGTTATAGCAAGGATTCTGTCTTTTTTTGACTTCGTGAACAGCATAAGAGGCAGGCCCGACACGATACATTCCAAACCTTTAATGTACTGTTCACAATTCTTGGCGTCGTCATTGATAACTTTAAGTCTTGAGTCGTTTATTCGCTCTAAATGTTTGCAAAAGCTCGGATTGATTTCGAAACATGTCAGTCGCCCGTTCTCCGGCAGCTTTTTCAATATTTCCGCCGTCACCGACCCGGTCCCCGCCCCGAACTCGACGACTTCACCGCTGCCGTCTATCTGCTCGGCCATCTTTTTAGCCAGAGACTTCGAGCTTCGGGTAAATGTCCCTATCTGCTTTGGATACTTGAGAAACTCGTAGATAAAACGCATATCTCTCACTTGGTTCGCTCCCGACTCCATATCCGATATAGCGACTCCACTTAGCATAATGGGGCCAAATACAAACTGTCAAGGGAGTTTCGCAAATTTGTGTGTATGTGACCCGAGCAAAAGAGGTAAAAAAATTATAAAATATATTTGCAACTTAGTTGCAAATTTGGCGTAATAGCTCTAAAATACTTCTTTGTGTTATAACCCATTATTAGAAGCTGCGGACTTTAGAGCTATAAAAGCTTATGCAAAAAAGACTTACAACTATTTTTATGGAACTAAAAACCCACGCCCCCTTTACCCTCTTTGGGGCCTTCACCGGCATCATTTGCATGCTCGTCTTCAAAAACGTCAGTCATCAACTAAGCTACAGCTTGTTTTATATTTTTCACCCTGCTCACGTGTTATTGAGTGCAATGGTAACTGCATCGATTTTTGAGCTTCACGCGAAAAAACCGAATTTCCTCGTTGTCCTTTTGGTTGGTTTTTTCGGCTCAATTGGCATCGCAACTCTCAGCGATTCCCTTATCCCGTACGTGGGCGAGCTGCTGTTGGGCATGCATGTTCACCTTCATCCCCACGAACATGCAGGTTTTGCCGAGCACGCACACATTGGTTTCATTGAAGCTTGGTACATAGTGATACCGGCTGCCGTAGTAGGGGTGCTGATAGCGCGTTTTAGACCGAAGACAAAATTCCCCCACGCTGGCCATGTCCTGCTAAGTACCTGGGCCTCTTCTTTCCACATGCTTATGGCCATAGCTGGCCAGCTCTCAATTTTGAAAATCATTGGCAGTTTTGGATTTTTGTTTTTAGCCGTTTGGCTTCCATGCTGTATAAGCGATATTGTTTTCCCGTTGTTGTTTGTTAAATCAGAGATCAACGTATCAAACCTTCACTGTTGTAGCTCGGGGACATGATAATGAAGACGGATTTGGATTTACAGGCCCAAAAAATGTTGAGAACAGCCGGCCTTTACTGCACACGGGCCAGAGTGGCGATAATCAAAATACTAATCAGGGCTGACAGACCGCTCACACAAAACCAGGTCGCCTCCAGATTGCGCACGAAGCATCTCGATAAAGTTACAATCTACCGTACCCTCCAAAGCCTATTGCAGGCTGGACTGGTGCACAGGGCTTTCATGCAACAAAGAGCTTGGCATTTTGAACTGGCGCGCAATTGCAGCGAAACTCAGTGTCATCCCCATTTTACCTGTACAGGTTGTGGCCGCACACACTGCCTCACAAAAATGTCACTGCCGATGGCAAAGAGTCCGCACAAAGGTTTTATCATCCATCGTCAGAAGATTCAGTTTGAAGGGTTATGTCCCGCATGTGCCTGAAGACCCGAAGGAATCTTCTGGTACCTGCAACTTTTTTATTCGATATTGGGAGAGGTTAAATGAAACAACTGCCGTTCTGTTTGGCATTGATTCTGCTAAGCATAGTAACGCTTACTCAGGCTCAGCAGAGTGAACCCAACGTTATCGTTGATGTAACCTATGTGGGTAAATATCTGGACAAGGGCTTCGACACCTATGCCGACCATAGTGGAATTGAATCCGGTATCGACATCGATTTATACGGCAGTGGTTTCGGCCTTAACCTCACACACTTTAGGGCCAACACAAGCGGCTTTGAAAATAGCGAAAAGTTGGACTGCACAGCCTATTATTACAACAGTCTCTTTAAAGATTCTCCTTTCGCTCTGGACTATCAGCTTAACTGGATTTACCATCTCTTCCCCGACCAGCCCAGGTCTGTTGCCAACACTCAGGAAATCGAGGCCGTCTTTGCCTGGCCGAAAATTACCTCGACCAGTTTGGTTCCCACCTACAGCGTTTGTTGTGAGTGGCCCGCTGGGAGTAATTATGGTAGTAACAATGCCGGCGGTTGGGCACATGTCTTCGGCCTCGAATACGACCTGGCCCTGCCGGCCCTTACAGTAGGTACAGTAGATACAGTAGATACATCACAGCGGCTTCTGCATCTGTCCGTAGAGGCCGTCTACAACGATGGCCTCGGCGGCCCCGCTGTAGACCACGACTGGTCGCATATGGTAGTTGGTCTCTCAACAGAGTTTGAATTGGTAAATAATCTTGTATTCACCCCGGGATTTTATTATCAGTCATCATGGGATGATTCAGTCAATACCGAAGATGAATTCTGGCTGAGCTTGTCTCTGTCGCGGACTTTCTGAGTTACTTTATAGACGTCATCTGATAGGATTGTTAAAATAATCTCTATGAAAGTGTATCCGTTAAAGTTTAAGCCGATATACAAACAGCGTATATGGGGTGGCCGAAAGCTGCAGGACGTCTTCAATAAAGATATACCCGCGGGCCGGAAGATTGGCGAAAGCTGGGAATTAGCCGATCTGCCCGACGATAAATCTGTAATCGCAAACGGTGAATTGGCTGGGCAAACCCTTGGCTCGGCCATTGCGAAATATCCGAAAGAAATCACAGGCGACGAAAATTTTTCAAAGCCTTTTCCGCTCTTAATCAAGTTCCTCGATGCCGAAGATATTCTCAGCGTCCAGGTCCATCCCGACCCCCAAACCTGCGAGCGCATGGGCAAAGGAGAGCCTAAAAC
>CAYSLN010000121.1:0-6818 GCA_964431825.1 uncultured Pirellulales bacterium
ATTATGCCAACGCCGTCGACCGCGTCGCCACCCTGTGCAGAATACCGCCGGGCAATTATAAGCTCAGCTCAGGCATAATCATAACTTCCGGCGAGCAGAAAAGCCAAAGCGCCAAAGTGGTCCTTAATGACGTTGATATAACAAGATTTGCCAAATTCCTCTCCACAATCCAGCTCCGCTGGACAAACTTACAATGCACAAAAGTCAAACTGACCAAAGACAAAAGCCTCCCCGATATGTGGAAGATGGACCTCGACTTCAAGTACTACTATTAAAAAACGCTCAATCTATCAGCTTTTTGTAGAAACAAATATGTGATTCCCTCCACCGGATATGTCTATGCCCTTTACCTTCTTTCCCTCGCAAGCAACAAACCACCCATAGCAAGCAATACTATTGTAGTCGGTTCCGGCACAATCGTAAGTGATAAACTTTCCGGAGTTATCGGAGTCAAGCCGAGACCGATATCGCACAATACATAGTTAACTGCATCGTTTGAGGGGTCAGCAAAGATTGTGATAATGTGGCCGGGTGAAGCCATCGGAACTAAGTAGTCGAAACTATATAGCACTCCGGAGACCGCGGGAAAGGCCGTGATCATCGCAGTACTAACACCTTCAATCAATACGCCACCCGTATTTACTAAGCTGCCCTCGTTCAGTGGAGAATTATAATTAGGATTCAGATATAAGTCGCTGGCCACTCCAAAATCAGCATCACTGATTTGGTCCATCCTGATACTGTCAGTCGCAACCGTTGAAAAAATACTTACAGAAATCGTCTCTCCCGGTTCCACCATCGGGTCAGCCGTATCAAAAAATACCACCGCTGCCTGCGATACACTCACCCCAGACAAAATTACGGCTGCGATAATTAGAAATAATTGCGTCTTCATAATTCCTCCCTTCCAAATTTGATGATTATTTTTCCTCGTCCGTATTATACCATATCCCCCCTCGCCGAACAATAACATAGTCGACGACTTTTAGAACCATGCCCCGGAAAAAAGTGTAATGCCAGTGCTCAATAGCCGATATGATTCTTACAGGCTATTGCAAAATGCACGACCAACCATTACTATTAGCTCAATAAAGCTTAACTTGCTCGGAGCAAAGCTATGAAAAAACCGGACAGCCTAAACCAGACGAACATGGGTCTTAACTTCTGGTTCTGTGGCGGACTCCTCGTAATACTGCTCGTCTCGACAATGGCTCGCGATATAACCCGCCCCTTCTACGGCCTCCACAGCTGGGCCGAGGCCAGCGGTGCATGGGTAGCAAGGTCTCACGTTAAATACGGGCTTGGCTATACAAAAGGTTTAGCCACATGGGCGGTTGGTAATCCCCCAACAGATAAACCCTATCGATATCTCGACCATCCTCAGCTTCAAGCATTGCTTAATTCAGCGGTTATGGCTGTTCTGGGGATTAACGAATGGTCTCTGCGCACAACCAGAATTGCAGCTACAATAATAACACTGTTGATATTTTTGAAGATTCTGCGCGGGCTGCTTGACGAAAAAACGGCTCTGCTCAGCGGATTGTTTTTCTGCCTGTTTCCGATTGTTGGATACTTTGGAGTTAGCCCATGGCTGTACCCGGTTTGCTTCTGGGCGATATGGAATTATCTCGTAATAATCCGGGCTTTACGTGCCAGCTTGGAACCACAAAAATTACATAAAATACTGCTCGCGATTTCGCTTTTTATATCGCTACAGATTAGGTGGGAGGGATTTTTCTTTGCAATGGCAATCGGGATTCATTATGTGTGCCGGTGCATTCACCGCAGGAGTCTTCCGGATAAAGCCCTGCTGGCAATTCTAATCCTAGCGCCTCTATCGAGCCTGGCCCTTAACTTCACAATTATGGCTGGCGGCTATGGATGGGACTTTACAAAAATAACAGAACTCTACAAATGGCGCTCAGCAAAAGGAGAGATGCAGGAATTTCAATGGGGGGCATGGTTCGCCAAGCTCTGGGAATTCGCAGTATTGAACTTTACCTTGCCTATATTAATCACTGCAATCGCCTATTTGACATTAGGCCAATTATTTGTATTCATGGAACCAAAACCCCAACAACAGGGCCAACGCAGACTAAGGCAATTTCCTCAATTCTGGCTGTTCGCAATCGTACCGCTCTCTCAACTGTTGATTTTGAGAGGGGCCTTATGGAGACACCAAACATGGGAACGCCCCCTGGGACCCATCCTCGCCATTGCCGCAGCCCTCGGAGTAATGTCGTTGGCGGATATCTTGAAAAAGTTCAACCGCCGAGTCTCCACTGCCGGCGTCGTGCTTTTAATCGGCGTCTTTATCACCGCGTGTGTAATCGGTACGAACTACTATTACTCAGTAAGATGGCAACCACCGGAAAAGATAGAACTGTTCAAAATGCTCAATCAAAAAATACCACCTGATAAGGCTCTGCTGAGTCTTGAGCCATTTATTGTTGACCAGCACAAGGCCAAAGGCGCCTTCTACAGACCGGAGATAGCATGGTATCTGGACCGCGAGATCGTACAGGCAACGTCCCTCCAGCAGGTTCAGGAGTACGCCAAGACCGGCAATTTCCCCTACTACCTTGCGCCGGCCCTCAATACCACATTGCCTCTCATCACCCAATTACGGCAGCAATACAAGTTTGAATACGTCCCCGGCGCATCAGGAGAAGTAACCAAAGACGGCGAATTCCTCAAAGCAGGAATGTACGCCTATTTCATCTTCGATTTGAACAGCAAAACTGCTGGCCCTTAATCAACCTTTTGTGGTATGGCATTATTCTGTTGTTTCTTGAAATCAGCCGGGGATTTGTGCCACAGCCATAGGGCACAAACTCCACCCACAACAAAAACATAGCTGAGTATTACCGCACGGTCAATCATCGCAGCCAGAATGCCAACTTCTAACGGCACACCAAGGACCACCGCCCCGGAAGCCAGAACAAGCTCTCTTATTCCAAGTGCCCCAGGCGTTAAGCTCACAAACAAAACCACAAATCCAATAGCCCCCAGAACAAGACAGCCGGCCGGGTGGATATCGCTGGCCATACGGCGGTAAATAATCCAGAACCGCAGAGCGGTAAGCAGAAAACTTATCGACAGAAAAAATAATGAAACCAGAATTGTCCCTGCCTGGTTTGCTATTTGACTGCGGCCTGTGAGGAAATTTCGCAGTGTTGATACTAACCTGCCGTTGCCTTTTGGAAGCGGCAGCGGCACAAACAAAAAACACACCGAGCCAATAACTGCCGCGGCAAAGACCCCCGCCATGATCTTGTTTTCATAGCTGGAAAGGCCGTAGGTCATTGCCAGAGTCACCAATCCTACCGTTGCCGCCGTTGCGGTCATTAAAAACACAAGATACAGGAAAAATGTCGCGAAATGCGAATATACAAGCCGGTAATGCCGCTTTAGGTAATTTGCCCGGAACAGTGTCCCGAACCTCATAGGCGCATAGTTGAGCAAAAGAGATGCATTTTGGAGCCAGACCATCTCCCAGAAAGGGGTTTTGGTCTCAAGAGCTGCTAACAGAAATTGAACCACACGGGCGACAGCTAAAGACGCCAAGAACAATAAGCCATACAACACCAGCAGGTATTTCGGATTTAATTTCAGCAGGGCGCTCAATTGCTGCCGGTGTCCCACCAGATACCAGATTAAAAAGGCCAGTATCATTATCGCCAGTATGTTCTTAAGCCACTTGCTCATATTGCTGCAACTACCAGTTTAATAAAGGTTCAATAAACCCATCAGCATTGCCCGCACCAGCGATGTAGATAAGTCCTTGCCAATGGAGCTGCTGGACCAATTTGCCGGTGTGCTTCACTTCTTTGTTACATGTAGCCTATATCTTTTCTTAAACTCGTACCCACTTTTATCTTTGCTGCTAAAATACTCGTTCACAGCTCTTGCACAGCCAGACCAATTGTAGTAATCGTCAATCACCATAGTTCCGCCCGGAACCAGGTAAGGCCAAATTCTTTCTAAACAAATGATTACGGACTCGTACCAATCACAATCAATGTGAGCTAATGAAACAGGAAAATCAATTTCCATAGTGTCCTTATAAAGACCTTTTATCAACTTGATATTATTTGAATTCGGTTCCAATCCGAAATCCTTAAAGGCGTTTTCGACTCTCTCATACAAATCGTCCATATAGCCATAGTAGATTTCTTGTCCTATCCCTTTTGAAGCACCGCTTCTAATTACTTCGTATCGCTTACAAACATCTTTTCCATCCTTCTCCGATGGCGCAGGAATCATTCCAAATACATCGTAAATTCGAAATGGTCTTTCGGCCGCCTTTGAGCTGGCAATAACAATTGCCGAACCTCCTAAGGCGCACCCAGCTTCGATTACAGTTCCCTCAATTCCCTGTCTTTCGTTAGTTATAACCAAGTCAGCCAGCCCTGCAAGTGCGCGTTTGTCCAGATATGTTAATTTCTTTTCCTGCACCTGCTTGATGACCGGATTGTTGGCGTACAAATGCGCCTTCTTTCTTCCAGATAAAGAAAAAAATTCGGCAAGCCGTACAACTCGAGGTCTAATTTTTCTCAAGTAATTCAAAAACACCGTATTCTCCTCGTTAACCAAATTCAAAGACTTCTGCAAAACTAAAGGTTGGTTTCAATTCCATAGCTTTTTGAATAGTCTACAAACGCCCTCCGAAGCTCGTTAGCTTTTTCGAAAACAACAGGGGACGGAGTATTTATCTCAGGCAACTCATTCAGCTCTACCAAATCCATTGACAGCTTTCTTATCGGAACCCCCAGAAAACCAAGCAAGGAGAGCCGTGTGTCCGAAGGATTGCCGTAAAATACTACACGTGTGCCGAACCGAATTGCTGGCAGAACTCCATGCAAGCGACCGGTGACAACAATGTCAGCATTTTTGTACTGGTTAATAAACTGTTCCGGCGATTCAAATTCAACCGTTTTGATGCCGGAAATCAGTCTCATTATCTTCTTTTCATAGGGCTCGTGAATCATCACAGTAATATCCCATCTTCTTCGCAATTTTACAAGGAGTGACAGTTGTGCAGGTAGGGAAAAGCGAGAAAGACTTACCACCATTTTATTGCCTGAAATCTTACGCCATTTTGTCACCGGTCCCTGTGATAGCAAGGTAGGACAACCAATCAGGTATGATTCAATCCCCGCATTTTTTAAGACTTCATGGGTGTACGTATCTCGACTTCCAATAGGCTGTGAAAGATTGCGAGCCACACTCAGATCCGGCTCAATAGTCCTGTCTCTTTTCTTTGAAACAGTTCCAGGCCCTATTGCTCTGGCCAAAATCGTGAGAATGCCAGTCGAACCAGTTTGCCACAAACAGCCCCCAAAACAAGGTTTCGGCACAGTTATTCTGTCAAAGGCCTCATAAGATTTATTCTGGCCCACCTGCAATGTCGTACAGCCAGGAGAAATGACGAAACTACTGTTCCGGTTTATTTGTTCTATTAGAGAACTATCCAACGGCTTGAAAGAATCAAATACTAATAAAGGCTTCGGCAATTTAAGAATCTGTTCTAACGACCATTCTATAAGCCAATTGCCGTAATTACATGCACCTTGAGTTATCGAACTCCAGGCATATTTGATATACTGATCTTCCACCATATTTCCAAACTTTTCTTTTACAAGCTACTGTATTTTTTGAAGCTTTACTCTAATGCGGTTTTATTGACTAGGCCAAACATAAACTCAGTAATATCTTCACTTTCATCAAGAAGTTTTTCTTTCTTTTTCTGCCAGATACTCTTTAGATCAGGATCTTTAAAAAGCTCCTCGGCAATATCAAGACCTTCAGGAATGTTATTACAATTACAGACAAGGCCGTAATCTTTTTCTAAAGCAAGGAGATATCCGCAACGTAGAGGATTGCAAAAAATTGATGGTATACCCATAACAGAAGCCTCCGCAGCCATCGTACCACCTTCACCAATGTATAGCGACGCAAAAGCAAGAAGGTGATGTATATATTCAGCGCGGACCGGACTTTTGTATTTGTTTAAAGAATCTGGCAAAGGTCCTTCAGAACTAATGAATACCTGTCCGAATCTTGACAATTTTTCTACAATTGACATAAGCTCGTTTTCTAACAGTCCTTTCAGTCCGACATCATGAGCAGCAGACCATGAAACCGTTCTGAGCAGTATGTATGGTCTGTCGATATTAATCCCTACTTTGCGGAGCGGTTCAGGATCAGCCCGAAAATATCGAGAATCCAAATAGGCCTGAACCCATATACCACGGAAAGTTCTTTGACGTGAGCCATGATTTTTAAGGTATCCTGTGCCTGTCATAATAATGTTTGCAAAGGGTAAACCAATAAGTCTTTGCAAACGAGCGTGTTCGGCTTCTTCCAAAACGATGCGTGGTATCCGCAACAAAGCTCCAACAATCCCTATAGACACGCCGGTTTGAGCTAGCATTACATCAGGACGAAAGCGTTTTGCAATTTTCAACAGGCTCACATCTCTTTCAAGTAACTCCCAAACAGTTCCAAGAAAAGTTCCTTTTTCATGACTTAAGGAAATATATGGGATATTAGATTTTTTCAATAATTCCACCGTAACATCTTTTTGCCGGGCAGTTACGATTACCTTGTCTTTGTTCTTGCGAAATCGCCATATGAGATTTTTGAAAAAATGGACTTGAGCTGGATGTGTTATGTCAATCAGGATTTTCATTATCTTACGAAGTATCAATCCCTCTTGTATTCATTTTTTCGCAGTAGAAACAACTGCTCATCCTGCAAAATCCTTAGACGGTTGATCATACCCGCCAGAAGAGCGGTTATGTAACAGATAAGTG
>CAYSLN010000122.1:0-6790 GCA_964431825.1 uncultured Pirellulales bacterium
GGACGCCGGTCCGTGTGTACAAGCTGGGTTTTGCCGATCCCTGGGGAAAGGTCGATACTTACTTTTTGTTCAAAATCAGCACCTACGACGATGTCATCTCTGAGATTGAATGCGTCGTCGAGGGCAGAACGACAAGTATTCATCGGCGGGTGATTGCTGAGACAGTGGATAATCCTGAGTACTCATGGAACCTGGCTGAACTTACTGCCGGGCCAGCGGAAAGCGCCGTTGTCAACGTTGAGGCCGATGCAGGAGCCGGAATTGTGACCGTACAAGAAATGGCCCAGCGAGCTACGTTTCCTGTCTATATCTTTTCGACAGACCCTTCATGGGCAGTTGGGAGGAAGATTTACGATGAACCTGATGAAATGAGTCCCCCTGCTCGCTTTTTCCCGGCTACTTACAGGGCAAAAGACGGTCGTGACATAGTGCTGGTTCAGGGCGAGTCTTTCAATAGGTATTTTGCGGCTATTTTTAGCAAGGTCCAGGAGCAGGGCGAATCGGTTTCATGGACCTATGTGTCAGAGAATGGATTCAAAGCACTCCACCAGCAGGATAAGGAAGGCGAGATGTTCTGGACCGAATTTGCGCTCAAGAGTTCAGGCTTTGAGCCGACTGCCAATCGCGTCGGATATATCCTTATGTCGCCTGCCGATACCTTCATGGTTCTTGCTATCAATGGACCTGTCAGTGACGAAGAACTGAAAGCTCTCATCGACAGCCTGATTCCTGCGAATGAGTATATGGGCGACTCGATTCAACCTTGAGAACGGCAGCATTGAGCTTATTGGAACTCTAAGGCCGAGCTTTCATGCTCGGCCTTTTTTATGCAGTTTCGTTGCCGAAACAAACCTTGTTTTTATGGCTCAATCTGGCGGGAAAATGTGATTTCGTATAAATGAAAGATATCACTATTGTTAAGGGCGAGAATTAATTTGCGGGTACTCTGTTTTTTTGGGGCCGATTGGCTCAGTACTGCCCCCGAAAAAAATGAGGTGGTAACAAAAAAAGTATACAATGGTAACAAATTGGTAACAATCATTTATTAAATTATATGGACGGATAAGATTAAAATATTTTCAGACGGTTCACAATGCCGGTGTGATAAAATTCAACGGAAAATACATTATGCTGTTTCGCTCGTGTCGCGAGGTCATCGCGGATAAAAAAACCGGCTATCTTGTCAACAATGTCGATGAGGCGGTGGAGGCCGTGGGGAAGATTGACCAGATAGACCGAAAAAAGTGTAGACAGCGCGTTGAGGAAAACTTTACGATAGATAAAATGGTCTCGGGATACGAAAAGGCATATGAGGAAGTTTTCCGCCGGGAGGCAAAGAAACAATGACGACATAATTCGAATGTAGTTTTGTATATATGTGAACAGATGCAATATAAGGGGTAAAAAAATGAAACGAATAGTCATTTTTTTAGTGGTGGGTTTGATTTTTGGCGGTTGTTCTGCAGTTCCGCTTCGAACCATGTGGCGGATGAGAAACTTTTCAGCTCAGAACGTTGCCTCCATCGATCCGAACGAACTAAGGGCAAGAATTATTCTTCCCGTTGACATGTCCCTAAAACCCGATGGATGCAACATTGTAATTGGGCTTACGGATGATAAAGGTCATAGCGACTCATATAAGTTTCCCCTCGAAATCATCGAGCGAGAAGAGATTACCCAGGGCGTATTTTGGAAGAAAAGCGTTACGATGTCAACCCTTAGATTATCACGCCAGGCTGTGAATGATTTCGTACGATTTCAGAAAGGACTGCAGACAAAGGAGCGGAAACACGGAAAGGCGTCGGTGAATGTGTCTTTTGACTTTGACAGGTCTGAGCCGTTGAAAGAGGGGGAGACGCCAAAACCGTTTGAATTAAGTATTCTTCTGAAACTAAAAGCCGATGAGGACTACTTCGCCCTGATTGACGAAGCCAAAATAACAAAATTCGAGAAGAAAAAACCTGAGCAAAAGAGCTCACCTGAGGACACAAATCAACCAGAAAAGCAGTAATGATTAAGCATAAGCAAAGTTGACGGCGTCCTTAACGCAACGTTAAGGTCAATGGGTACGGAAATGCAAAAAAATCTTGTAACAAGATATGAAGACAATCCTATCCTGACAAAGGACGATATACCTTATCCTGTTCAGGTGGAGCAATAGATAGAAGCAGTGATTTATGTTTGGTGTGTCCGGCAACAAAGCCGATAGGGTCGTTTGAAATAGAACTTTTCTGCTCAACCTTTTGTATATGCAAAAGGATGGCCGTGGGTCACTTAGGCCCACGGCCTACAATATTGTGTATTCACTCCTCTCCGAAGGCTCAGTTTACATGCATAATATGTCTCGACGGCCTCGTGCACTCCGACATGTCAGCTTCGTTGCTGGTTACCCTTCTTCTCGCAGCTTCTTTTCGTCGAGCTTTTGTTTTAGAAAAGTCCCTGTCTGCCATGCAGCATCCTTGCTAAAATCAATCGCCTTATGCATTCCCCGGTTAAAAGACTGTGCGAATTCGTCGGATTTGAACGCTGAATACACAATGCCCTTTTGACAGGGCTCACGGGATTGATTCTCAGGCACAGGTGCGAGGCAATAGATTGCGGTTGCAAAGCCCGCAAAGTAGACTACCAGCAATAATATGAGTTTATTTCTCCAGCCTCTCATTTAAGATTCTCCCCCTTCCCACATGGAAGTGTTTTTATAAGCCCTCCCCCGACGCCAGCCGTTTGCTGTTACCTCTACTAAATATTTAACATAAAAAACCGCAAATGCCAAACACAAAAACCTCCTGATTCCCCATTTTTTTGCAAATAACTGATGAAAGTTGGTTTTCTATTCTATAGATTCCCACTTTTGGAGCCAGTGCCAGCTGTGAATCATCAAATCGTCGAAATCTACGTCTCCGTCGCTATCCGAGTCTATCCATTCACACGCGCCGCAGTCGATTTCCCACCAACTATCGGCTAAACAGGCAAAGTCGTGAAAATCTACGAAGCCATTCCCGTCGCAATCACAGGCAAATATCTCGATGGCATCATACCAGAGGTAAATTCCGGGATTGTTTTCCTCGATTAAAGGCAGATAAACACAGTACGCCGCTGTGTTCAATGGGTTATCGGATAAACTAAGAAAATACAGATTAGTCAGACCGGATAAAGTACTTATGTCGGCAATCTGATTATCATCCAGTTCCAGATCGGCCAGATTTGTCAGATTCGATAAGGCATTGATGTCGTTAATCTGATTGGAGCGCAGATATAGCCACTCCAGATTTATCAGAGTCGATAATGCGTTGATATCTGTAATCTGATTGTCCCACAGATGCAGCTCCCGCAGATTTGTTAGAGCTGATAAGCCGTTGATGTCTGTAATCTGATTGTCATTCAGAGACAACATCCTCAGATTCGTCAAAGTCGATAGGGCGTTAACGTCGACGATTTGGGCGATCTGATTGTCGCGCAGATACAGCCACTCCAAATTTACCAGATTCGATAAGGCGTTGATGTTGGTAATCTGATTGGAACCTAAATTCAGGTACTCCAGATTTGTCAGAGTCGATAAGGCATTGATATCGCTAATCTGATTGTGGCCCAAATTCAGACCTGTTAGATATATCTGAGTAGATAGTGCGTTGATATTTGCAATCTGGTTGTAACTCAGATTCAGCCCCCCCAGATTTGTGAGGGTAGGTAAGGCATTGATGTCGCTAATCTGATTGTTACTCAGATTCAGATAGTCCAGCGTTGTCAAAGTCGATAATGCATTGATCTTGGTAATCTGATTGTCTCCCAAATTCAGCGACCACAGATTTGTAAGAGTCGATAAGGTGTTGATGTCGCTAATCTGATTGTCTTCCAAACCCAGCCACTCGAGATTTACTAGGCTCGATAAAGCATTGATATCGCTAATCTGATTGTGGCCCATATCCAGACCTGATAGATTTGTAAGAGTCGATAATGCGTCGATGTTGGTAATCTGATTGCCATACAGAAACAGTGACTTCAGATTTGCCAGGGTTGATAAAGCATTGATATCTGTAATATTATTGTAGTACAGGTACAGCTGTTGCAGGTTCGCAGCATATTTGAGGCCTGTAAGGTCAACAATGCCTTTATCATTGGCAAAAAGATTAGCTAGGTTCAGCATATCGGTTGGTGTGGGATTGGTAACACCAAGTTCTGCTTCTACAGCAGCCTTTAAGTTGGGGTCAGCGAAATAGACCGGCTCCTCTGCCAAAGCTGTATTTATCATCAATAACGCTGGCAACAAAAACGCGATACGTTTCATTTTAATCCCTCCTTATCCAATCAAAGCGGTATCCGCAGCATGGGAGCGAAAGTACTTACATCATGCGATGAGCTTACAGGATGCTCCCTCATATACCATCGATTATACACCTGTTACAGGGGATTTTCAAGGGATTTATGGCTTTTATGTTTGCGATGCACCACCCATTGATGGAAATTAACTCCGGCCTGGTTTGTGTGCAGATTATTGCGTTTAGCTTATAAAGACTCGTCCAAGGCTTCTTTTAAGTTTTTGCAAACGATTGCAACCTCATCCTTACTGAGATTGTTGTAAAACGGCAGGGCGATAGTCCTTTCACAGACTGATTCGGTAATGGGAAAATCACCTTTCTTGTAGCCGAATTGCTCGGCCATGAACGGCTGCAGATGCACGGGCGGGAAATAATTGCTGACCTGAATCTCTCGGCTTTGCATTGCCTGCAGGATTCGGTCTCGCTGCTCCAAGCCGAAGCCATCCGCAAGCTGAACTACAAAGACAAACCAGCTCATATCGCAGCCATCAGGTTCAGCCGGCACTATCAGTCTATCCTCAGAGCCGAGCATTTCCTGATACCATTTTGCGACCTGTCGGCGTTTGGCTTTGATTTCATCTATTCTTGAAAGCTGCACAATTCCAAGGGCGCAATTTATGTCGCTTAGCCGGAAGTTATAGCCCAGTCTCTCGTGTCCCAGCCAGCCGCCCTCCTTACTTCTGCCCTGATTACGAAGTGATACGCACATATCAGCCAGTTCATCGTCGTCGGTCAGAATCATTCCGCCTTCGCCCGTGGTCATCTGCTTATTGGGATAAAAGCCGAACACGCCCATCTGGCCGAATGTCCCGGCCTTTTTCCCGTTCAGTGCAGAACCGAGTGCTTCACAACTATCTTCGAGCACCTTTAGGTTATGTTTTTTGGCGATTTCGCAGACCTTGTCGAAGCCGGCGGGATTACCGAAGACTTCTACAGGCAGGATGGCTTTGGTCTTGTTGGTAATCTTGGATTCGATTTTTGCCGGGTCGATATTCAGGCTCGTCGGGTCGATATCGGCGAAGACAGGCTTGGCCCCGACCATCATGATACAAGTCGCTGACGAAATGAACGTAAACGGGGTGGTAATAACCTCGTCCTCCGGCCCGATGCCCAGTGCCAGCAGACAAAGAAACAGGCCGCTTGTTCCACTGTTGACGGCTACAGCTCGTTTAGTACCGATGTACTTTGCAAA
Source organism: uncultured Pirellulales bacterium (assembly GCA_964431825.1). Lineage (GTDB taxonomy): Bacteria > Planctomycetota > Phycisphaerae > Sedimentisphaerales > Anaerobacaceae > CAYSLN01. The sequence goes on from CAYSLN010000122.1 coordinate 5,509, forward strand.
TGCCTGCTCGAATTCTGTTACTTTCGGGCCGAGTGAAAGATCGGAGCTACCAAGTACCGAGCAAACAGCTTCTATTTCTTTTTCGGTTATGTCCGGCCGGGACAAATGTATCAGCATCAAATAGTCTCCTGATTAGTTCGGCTCATTGTTTAGCTGTTCAAAAGAAGAAGCTAAACGCTCGTGGACCTCAAAGAGCCACGAACATTGTACTGTTTATGGCTGATAAATCAAAGACGTTTTCCACCGGCAGAACTCACCTGTCAAACGAAGACGCTTTCCAGGTATTGGCGGTCCTGGCAAAAGCCGGAAACGCTTATGGGACGTAGCATTTGATGGGTGCTCGTTTATCAGGCATAAAGCGGATATTGTAACTTCTGTGTTAAACAAACTCTGGTTTAAGGCCGAATTAGGATACGGTATAAGTACATAGCAGCAGGAGCCTAAAATATGGCAAAAGGCAAAAACGTACTGACGACGGGTGATGTAGCCAAAATTTGTAATGTTGCGCCTCGAACAGTTTCGAAGTGGTTCGATACAGGCCAGCTCAAAGGCTATCGCATACCCGGCAGCAAAGACCGACGAATACCCCTCAGCGAGCTAATTCGCTTTATGAAAGCACATAACATTCCAGCGGCAGAACTACCGACCGGCAAAATCAGAGTTCTCATTGTGGACAGCGACGAGGACTCGGCTTCAGCTTTGGCTGATACTTTGACAGCCAAAGCCAGTTACGAAGTGCAAACCGCGCGAAGCAATTTTGAAACCGGCGCCGCCATCCAGAATTTTACTCCGCATGTACTGCTGATAAACCTTCTCGCCCAAGGCATCGATGCGACAGGCATTTGCAAAAGCATCCGGACCAATGGCGACTTCCAGACCATCAAAGTAATAGCCCTTGCAAACCATTTGAGCGATACTGAATCCACTGCCTTACTGCATAAAGGTTTTGACGGCTGCGTAACCGATTCTTCGGACGTTGCCGAGGCCATCAAAAGGATTGAAGAAGCGACTGCAATTATCTATTAGTTGAGTACCGGCTTGCACTAAACTCTCTACCAATAAAAAAGGCCGGCCTTTTATATTTACCAGCCTCTTCTGCACAACATTCATTTCTTAATATTCTTTAAATTTTGCCAACCAGCCATCGCCCCAATTTTGCCAGTGCGTTGGGGTGACGCCGCCAGCTGTAGTCCATGGTCCAGCTGTATTGTATCCACGGTGCCACTTCAAGGTCCACAACTCCTTAAGCCCAACTCTTCTGACGCTGAAATCCAAAAAAGAA
>CAYSLN010000123.1:0-6738 GCA_964431825.1 uncultured Pirellulales bacterium
CCTTTGTGGCACTATGTACTACAATATCAGCACCAAGCGAGAGTGGTTTTTGATGATAGGGAGTAGCAAAAGTATTATCTACTACTAAAAGAGCATTTGCCTTATCAGCAACCTTACGCAGCTGGGCTATATCCAGAACCTTACATAATGGGTTGCTGGGGCTTTCACAAAATATCATTCTGGTATTTAGTTTGACATGCTCGGTAATCTTATGGCCTTCGCGAGCATCAAGCCATGTTATATCGATACCCATCCGTTCGAGAATAAGTGAAACCTTATAATGTGCACCATATACATCATGAAATATTATTAGATGATCATCTGTACTAAGGTACGTTAAATATACCATTGTGCAAGCAGCCATTCCCGAAGTACAAATTATGCAATCTTCAGCTTCCTCCAATGCAGCTACTTTCTTCTCTACTGCACGGACTGTTGGGTTGTCGTCTCTATGATAGGTATAACCGTCTATTTCGCCATCTGTAATTTGTCGCAATACTTCAAAAGAACTGTACTCATAATTGACTGCATTGACAATAGGTGTAACCATTGGTTTGTTTCCATACGGCGTTAGTGGATCGTTACTCATGTATGTCTACTCCCTTAGAAATTTTTTCGAGTATTAATTGGGATAGGGACAATCCAGCAGCGACAGACGAAGAATTAGGCCCAGAAATAAAGCCAATTTTTATCCCATACTTATTGCCTCAACAGGACATTCTTCTACACAGCTTTCACAACCAGTGCATTTTTCTTCATCTACTTTTGCTGCCATTTTTTATTGCCACTCCCTTCATAAACAGTATCTTTTTCATTCATCACATTCGGATGGTCAACAAATTTACCTTCCGCAGTAGCTTTGATTTGCCCGTTTTGAGTAATGCCGTTTACGTATATTCGTCAATTTACTTTTCTTTATCTTTGTATTCATTAGTGGTCGCAGATATTGTCTCCTGTTTCAAGTTTGTTTTCCAGATAGGCTGACACAATTTCTTCAGGCGAAGCACCCGATGCACCAACAACCACTTTAATGTCATTTTGCACAAAAAGCTGCTGTGCACGTTGGCCCATACCGCCAGCAATAATTACATTTACCCCTATACCGCCGAGCCATTGCGGCAATACTCCGGGTTCATGGCCGGGAGGAGTTGCATCTTTCCTGTTTATAACCTTTTTAAGACTATCATCGATATCAAAGATTGCAAACTGATCGCAATGGCCAAAATGAAGACTTAATTTGCCCTGTGCTAACGGAATTGCTATTCTCATTTTACTATGCTCCTTTTTGAGTTTTGATGAGTATTATTTTATGGCTACTTGCCAAATTCCTTATCTAAGATTTTTGTTACTTGTTCTTTGCTTTGAATGCTAGATGTAGCAGCCATAACTTTTCTATTCTTGAAATAAACTGTAAATGGCAGTCCCATGAAAGATGAACATTCCGGCAAACTCTTTATAAAATCTGCTGCTAGTATATCAAAATCCTGATCCCTAAAGGCAACATGGGAATATTCACCTTCCAGTTGTTCCATAATACTATAGACAGGGATACACATCGGTCCCATTCTGCCGCAAGAGATTATAACATTTTCATTGTTTTCTAATACTTCTTGGACCTCTTCTTCAGTTTCGAGATGTTTTAGATTTGTGTTAAGCATGTTATCCTTTCCTTTCCAAATAATGTTCCACATCAATGGCCGCCATGCATCCATGGCCAGCAGCTACGACTGCTTGTTTATAAACAAGGTCCCGAACATCACCACAGGCAAATACTCCCGGCATTGATGTCCTGGTAGAACCTGCTTCAACTTGGATAAATCCGTTTTCGTCTGTCTCAACCAGTCCCTTAAAGACTTTGGTTTGGGGGTCATGACCAATCGCTACAAAAATGCCGTCACACTGGACATGATGTTCCTCATTGGTTTGAGGATTTCTCAATATAGCACCGGTTACAGATTCATTGCCAAGTATTTCCTCCACAATCCAGGGGATCATCCATTCAATCTTTGGTTCTTTTTTTGCTCGTTCAACTTCGATAACAGCTGCACGCAGATAATCACGTCGGTGAACAATAGTCACCTTGCTGGCAAACCTGGTAAGAAATACAGCATCCTCCATAGCAGTATTTCCTCCACCTACAACCAAAACTTTCTTGTCACGAAAGAACGCGCCATCACAGGTAGCACACCCTGATACACCTTTTCCGTAAAACTTGCACTCCGTGGGAATGGGTAATCGCCTTGCTTGGGCCCCGGTTGCAATTATCAAGGATTTTGTTGCGATTGTTTGATTGCCTGTACTAACCTCAAAGATGTCGTCCCGCTTCTTAACCTCTTCTACGGATTCTGATTTAAAACGCGCTCCGAATCGTTCCGCCTGCTTTCGAAACTGATCTAACAAGTCTATACCTGATATCGGTTCCGTAAAACCAGGATAGTTTTCCACTTTATTAGAAACAATCAGTTGGCCGCCTGGTATGGGCCCTTCCAGCACTAGCGGGTTCATGTCTGCACGGGAAGTATAAATGGCAGCTGTCAACCCCGCAGGACCAGATCCTGCAATTACTACGTTTTCCATGTTATTCTGCTCTTTCAATAGCTTAACGACACGTTACTCTACGCAGTTTCCGCTGTAATTCTTAACGTTTTTCTTCAAGTTTAAGTAACAGCAGCATAGCTTTTTTGAAAGCTTGTGTTGCTTGGCTCGAACTATAATGCTGTACATACGGCCGACCTGAATCACAAGCTCGTACAATTTGCGGATCTATTGGTATCCGACCCAAGAAGGGCACATGCATCTCGTTAGCCATAGTTTCACCGCCACCGGATTTGAATACATCGGTTTTCTGGCCGCACTTGGGACATATAAATCCACTCATATTTTCCAATACGCCAAGAACAGGTAGTCTGAGATTGTGGCAAAAGGTGATGCATTTGCGAACGTCAGATAATGCCACTTCCTGAGGTGTAGTGACTATAATTGCACCATCGGCATTTTCCAGAAGCTGAACCACAGACAGAGGCTCATCACCGGTACCGGGTGGACTATCAACAACCAGAAAGTCCAGTTTGCCCCATTGCACATCCTTCAAAAATTGCTTTATCATTTGATGCTTCATTGGGCCTCTCCATATCACAGCGTCGCTACTTCCTCGCAACAGAAAGCCTATGGACATAACTTTGAGATTTTCCAACATTTCAACGGGCAAAATCACATCTCCTGTCGCCTGGATAGTCTTCCCTTCAAGGTTTAGAATCTTCGGAATACTTGGACCGTGTATGTCAATGTCAAGAAGCCCCACTTTCCTGCCAGCAAGCGAGAGTGAAACAGCAAGATTTACTGCCACCGTGCTTTTACCAACGCCTCCTTTGCCGCTAAGTACAAGTATCTGGTGCTTTATCTGCTTTATTTTTTGCCGAATCTGCTCCTGCTCAACCTGCATCTGCCGTTTCTGATCTTCATTAATTTGAGCTGTATTCATTTCTTTTGCCATACTATGTTTCCTTCTCCATATAAACTTATTTACTGCTATTCAATCTCTGGGCAAGCGTTAGATATTTTTGCTGTCAGTACCACCTCATATTTTTGGGCTGCATGCTCAAATGCGTCTTGCAGGCTTTGGAAAACTATCGACCCCTCTCCCGAGATAACACTACTCATCAATCCGCTTTTAACCTTTAGATTGTTACTCTTAAGACTTTCAACAAATTGCTGAATAGGTTTGGTCAAATCATTCTGACGCAGCGGATACAAACTCACTTCTGCCTGTACTTTCATAATCTAATCCATACTACAATAGATAGCGTTGATAACCATAAATATTGCTGCCGCAAAGGTGGTATAAGCAAATACCATTTTCAATTTCCTAGGCTTGGTTTTCATTGCAAATTTTCCACCTGTCATGCCCCCCAATACCGCCACGCAAGCAATCGGAACCGCCCATCTCATATCAAAGTGGCCATTGGCAGCATGGCCGGCAAATCCCATTAGAGCTGTGGCAGCTACCATTGCCGAAGAGGTGCCAACAGCTATACGCATCGGGACACCACACAGTAGAACCATTAGCGGAACTTTGAACGAACCTCCCGATATACCAAGCGCACCGGCAGCTAACCCAACAGCAGCAGTAATGGGAATTGTTAGCCAAAGGTTGATGATATATTCCTGGTCTCCAAAATTACGATGCCATAAACCAAATCTTTTTTGATTTAGAATTGGTTTATCATTTATTTTTAGCAGCATAAAAATACCGGCTAAAACCAGAAAGCCAGCTAATATAAACTTCAAAGAAATTCCGCTGACATAACCTGAAAAATATCCTCCCACAAAGGCCATAATATCTGTGGGCGGATCAATAATAAGAGCCAGTTTCCAATCTACAAGCTTATGCTTGTGAAAGATTAACATACCGGCGAAGGCGGTAAACATCAAAATAAATTGTCCCATAGTTGCGGCCTGGTGCATCGTCTGACCGGCAATAACAAGGGCAACAACATAGAAATTGCCTCCTCCTCGCCCGGTTATAGTCATCAAAACAGCAATTGAGAATATTACTATAAGTATAATTGATATACTCATATTACAGCTTTCCAAATTTTTCCGGGCTTTAACGCATTTACGGTCTCTGCATATCCGCCTACAATAATTTTTACATTATCGTAGCCGTTTGCCCTGAGAAAAGCATAAACAATCGCTGATCTCGTTTCTGCCGAACAAAAAATTCCTACCGGTTTATCTTTGGGTATCTCTGATAATCTGTCAGGAATTTCGTCAGTGGGAACATGGATACAATCCGCTTGAAATTTTAATGGAAAAGCTATTGACTCTATCTCTTCTTCGCTGCGAACATCCAAAAAAATCGCGTTCTCAGTTTCGAATAGTTTTTCACATGTCCCTTAAAACATTTTCAAATTTAAACATTTTTACATATTCCTCATAGATGGGTTTTTACTGTAATTTTTCTGCCTGTACTTTCATAATCTCACCTGCCCTGCAATAAAAACTCCGTACTGTAAATGCAAAAACCGGCCAACCGCGTAAATAAACGGCGACAATGGTAAAAGATGCTTCCAGCGGGGGATAAATCCAGTTGTACATAACTGAGCCTTACCATATTTGCTTAAAAGCTTTTTGAGCTGATCCGGAGAAAATAGCCTGGCCTTTGCATATAACGATTCAGGGGTTTGCTGTCTGTTGCGATTTAATCTTGCCAACGCATTCAGTACCCCTATGAGCAATTGCCCTGACGGCTTGCGAGTGCAACGTACCATTTCTTGCACCACCATCTCAGCGTCACGAACGAATTCCAACGTTGTAAATGCTGCTGTTACATCAAATGTCTCATCGGCAAAGGGCAAAGAATGGCCATCGGCGAGTTGGAACGAGGCGTTGGAGATATTTCTGCCTTTGGCTATGTCTATCATACGCTCAGAAATATCAACGCCTGTAACTTCAAATCCATACTCACTGAAAAACCGGCTCCAATGGCCAGTACCGCAGCCAATTTCCAACAATTTCTTACCTTTGGCACTTGGTGAAAGGTAGCGGCTGATTGCTCTCTTTTCCAAACGGTCGTACATTCGGCCCTTGGCACTTTCGTACCATGATTCATATTTATCAGCTAACAAGTCAAAATCAAACCGAGATTGTTTCTCTGTTATCATTTGCAAATTGCCTCTAAGCAAGGGCATAGGTGACATTTCTCCATAAGGCTTTTACGTCTTCCGATACTGCACCACCGGTATATTCCAACACTGTCGATTTGAGAATTTGCGCTTTTGTAAAAGCCTCGTCATAACGAATTTTTCCCACCACTTTTATATCTCTACTGCGGGCATCTTCCTCTATTCGTTCTACCATATTGGGATTCAAATCAAATTTGTTTATGGCAACCAAAGTGGGGATTTTAAAACCAGCGACTAAATCAGCAACCCGGCCTAAATCATGCTGGCCGGAAAGGGTCGGCTCTGTAACTATCAGTACCAGATCTGCTCCCGTAATTGATGCAATCACCGGACAGCCAATACCTGGTGAGCCATCAACGATAATTAAATCCTTCTTTTGTTCTGTAGCGATTCTCTTTGCTTCCTTACGAATTAGGGTTACTAATTTCCCGCTGTTTTCTTCAGCTATTCCGAGTTTGGCATGAACCATTGTTCCATACCGTGTATCCGATACGAACCACTGCCCATTTATAGCCTCCTCGAACTTAATCGCTTCCACCGGACAAAACTCCACGCACACCTTGCAGCCTTCACATGAAACTGGGTCAATGGTAAACATCTTGTCAACCACATCATTTGCTCGGCCATCGAAGTGTATGGCGTCAAATTTGCACAAATCCCGGCACTTACCACAACCGGTGCATTTTGCGGCGACTATGGCTGCCTGTTTGCCGCCGGAAAAGTCAGAGGTCTGCTTTATCTTCGGTTCCAATACAAGGTGCAGATCTGCTGCATCAACATCGCAATCAGCAAACAAAGCGTTTTTCGCAAGATCTGCAAACGCGGCTACAATACTTGTCTTGCCGGTTCCACCTTTACCACTTATAACTACCAATTCCTTCATAAAGCTACCTTTCACTAATACAAAGATTAACTGGTCCCGCTTACAGCCTGCCGGGATATTATTTTTTAGCGGCTGGCAACATCGGCCTTTATGGCAGTTATTTTATCCATAGTAATAGAAGCCACTTTTTGTTGCTTCTTAAAATACCGAACCATTCGTTCGAGAAATGCC
>CAYSLN010000124.1:0-1224 GCA_964431825.1 uncultured Pirellulales bacterium
TTTATTATGGTCGTGGCTTTGGACTTCTCGTTCCAATTCATATAGCGCTGAACGAGCTCGGCGGATGTGCCGGCTAAGATAATGACAGAGCAGTGCCCGATGCCGTAAGCGAGCAAAAGAAGCACGCCGTAAAGTAAATTTGTGGCGGCTACTCTTAATGTTACGGCCAGCATCGGCGCCATATAGGCAAAGGTGCAGGGCCCCAAAGCGATTCCGAACACCAGCCCGAGAATAAGCGCAGCCAACATGCCTTTACGTTTCATGTTGACTTGTCCCGGCCCCGACCAGGGCAGTGGGATTGCTCCCAAAAGGTGCAGCCCGACCACGAAAAATATCACAGCCACAAAGTAGTTTCCGTACGGACCGACGTTGCCCAGCATTCTTCCGGCTGCGGCGGTCACAGCGCCGACTGCTGCAATAGTGATGAGAATTCCCACAGCAAAAAGCGTGGAAATGACAAATGCCCTTTTGGTGGACATCCGCCCTTGTTTATCGATGAAGCCGACAATAAGAGGGATACTGGCCAGGTGACACGGACTAAGCAGTATGCTCAGCACGCCCCAGGCAAACGCTGCCACCAGAGCTATTGCAGATGAACCCTCGACCGCATGCGTCAATGTTGTAAAAAGCTGCTGTATCATTTTGTCTTTTTAAGCTCCACGCCGAATTCTTCCCACTTCGCCAGAATATCTTCTTTTGAGTAAAACCCCTCGTGGCGAAAGAGCTCCTTACCCAAAGCATCGTAGAATATCTGCGTAGGCATAACCCTGATTCCGTATATCTGGGCCGCATCCGGGTACTTGTTTAAGTCCAGAAACTGCACCACTAATTTATCGACCAGGTCTTTTTTGAGTTCTTCGAGGATTGGAGCCATCATCTTACATGGAATACACGTACCAGCTCCGATATCAATCATAGTGGGCAGTCCCTTTCCTGTGATTTGTTCAGGCCTGTATTCAGCCTGCGCTTGTGGACCGACAGACTCACCGGCGGAAGCTGCTGCCGTTTCCGCTCCCGTTGTCTGGCTGGCGGAACCATATTTCTTGACGGCAATCACACTAATTACCGCTGCAATTAGAACCACTACAATAACGATTCTGCCTAAGTTATTCATATTTGGCCATCCCCTGCTAATAAAACTGTCCTTCTCAATTCTCGCTCGCTTGGTAAAACACCTTTAGACTATGTAAGCATTTGCTTAATCTCATCTGCCGAGAGCACCTT
>CAYSLN010000124.1:1324-6622 GCA_964431825.1 uncultured Pirellulales bacterium
TATTTCTTTTATCCACGGTATCCAGCCAGCCGTTATGCCTGACTTCAAAACAATCGAACTTCCCCACATACGGCTTTATATCCAGCAGCGGTGTTCCGTCCAAAATATCAAGTTCAGAAACGTGAAGTATATTTGCCTCGACGGATAAAAGTTTCACGCAGGAAAGACCGATGGGATTTGGACGTGATGGAGCACGAGTCGCGAACAAACCATGCCATTTGTCATCCAAAAAAGGCTTGACCTTTAACTTGAACTTCGAAGCCCTGTTGAACCAATATAACAGCCAGATTCTTTCGAAACCTTCAAGGTCAAGCAGGCCTTCTTCAAATTCATTATGAACCTCGACCGTTCCTTCATAGCCCTTTGCGAAAACCGGCTGAATCGGGACACCATTTGTCTGGCTAAAAGGTGAATGAATAATTCCTATTGGTTTAATCCTCATCTGAATTACCTCCATCAGAAAAATGCTCCAAAAAACACTCCTGAGATTGTTGCCATTACAATAACAAGCAAAACGAATACAACAGTCTTCTGCATTCCCATAACCGAGCGAATCACGAGCATATTTGGCAAAGACAAAGCAGGTCCGGCCAGCAGCAGCGCCAGTGCCGGCCCTTTTCCCATACCTGCGCCCATCAAACCCTGGAGAATAGGGACCTCGGTTAGAGTGGCGAAATACATAAAGGCCCCGGCTACCGACGCAAAAAAGTTGGCCCGCAGAGAATTGCCCCCAACCGCACGTTCCACCCACACCGACGGAATCAGTCCTTCGCGACCCGGCCGACCAAGCAAAAGGCCGGCTATAATTACGCCAAAAAATAATAACGGCAAAATCTGCTTTGCAAAATCCCACGAAGCAGCGCACCACTGGCCAAGCTGCTCTTTCCTAAACCACGCCACCAGGGTAAAAACTAAAACCGCGGCAAAAATTCCTGTCACAATCCATTTGGCCGAGTAGACACTATGCCATACACCTGTCATCTCGGTTGGTTTGCCCCAGTTTGCGAAGACAAGAATCCCGACCATAGCAGCAAAGTATACAGCGTTCTGCCAGAGCGGCCGCTTAACATCCGGCTCCGGCATAGCCATCTGATTATTGGCTTTTGCCAGCTCCTCTTTGTGATATATCAGGTGCATCAAAAGACCGATGACAACACTGAAAACGATTGCCCCGGCTGCGCGGGCCACACCGATTTCAAGCCCCAGAACCCTGGCTGTCAGGATTATCGCCAATACATTTATGGCCGGGCCTGAATATAAAAACGCCGTGGCGGGTCCCAGCCCTGCCCCCATCCTGTAAATGCCCGCAAACAACGGCAGAATCGTACAGGAGCATACTGCAAGGATAGTCCCGGAAACGGATGCAACGGCGTAGGCTAAGACCTTGTTTGCTTTTGCCCCGAGGTATTTCATCACCGATGCCTGGCTGACAAAGACCGAAATGGCCCCGGCGATAAAAAAAGCCGGTACCAGACACAACAGAACGTGCTCCCTCGCATACCATTTAACCAGGTGCAGCGATTCGCCGATTGCATTATCAAAACGAGAAACACCGACAGGCAGGTAATAGCACCCGAGAAATACAGCGACAATAATTACAAGTTTTTTCCAGTCCGTCTTCCAGCTCATGGCATAGCACTCGATTTACAGGGCTTTAAGCAGCTTTTCAGTATCTTTGAGTTGCTGCTTCAAACAGGTGGTTGTGCACGAAAAAAAATCAATAATGCAGGGCGTCTTGAGTTTGTAAATGACCTTAAGTCCATCTTTGCGATACTCCAGCACGCCGGCATTGACCATCAACGAAAGATGCCGCGAGACATTCGACCGCTCGGAGCCGATAAATTCGGCGATGTCGCAGACGCATTGCTCACCATCCTTTAGAAAATCTATAATCGCGATTCGCAGAGGATGAGCTATCGACTTGGCAATCTCGGCCTGTTTTTGAAATAACAGCAATTTTTTCTTGTTTAACATTGCAAACTCCACCTTAGTTACTATGTGATTACATACTCACATATTAGAATAATGTTCGGATAAATTCAAATACCTTTTGATTAAATCTTTGGGCCGTTTTTGCGGGAACTAATACTTTTTTCTAAGCCTGGCGGTGGGGATGTTCATTAGCTTACGGTACTTTGCTACGGTGCGTCTGGCCAGATTTTCGATACCAACTTCCGCCAGTTTCTTGCGTATTTGGTCATCACTTAGCGGCTTGGTTTTATCCTCAGCATCAATAATTTGCTGAAGTTTGGCCCTTATGGCTTCCCAGCTGTGGCCCTGGCCGTTTACGTCTTCGGTGCCACCACTGAAAAATTTTCGCAGCGGCAGCACTCCCCAAACGCACTGCATATATTTGCCGGCAACCGCCCGGGAAACTGTAGCCAGATGTATCCCAACATCGTCTGCGACTTTTGACATCGGCAGTGGCCGAAGATGCAGCGGGCCTTTCTCAAAAAAAGCTCTCTGAAATTTAACTACCGCCTTGGTTACTTTAAGCAGAGTGTTTTTTCGCTGTTGAATCGCGTCTATAATCCATTGAGCTGAACGGACATTGTTTTGCAGGAACTTTCGTGTTTTTTCAGTCACTCTCGTATCTTTTGCCATTTTTGTATAGTGGCTATTTAATCTTAAGCTCGGCAAACCGGACTCGGCTAATCGTACAGAGTACTCACCCGAACTGTTCGTCGATTCCACTATTACATCCGGAGTAATAGGGTGGTTTCGGTCCTGACCGATTTGCAATCCAGGGGAGGTGTCCAGCTTACTCATACGCTCGATGGCACGATTGATTTTGTCGATGCTGCAATTCATCTTCTTGGCGATATCCGGCAGACGGTTTTCCAGCAAAGCATCCATATGTTTGGTGATAAGCTGGATTTCAAAGCTCATATCTTCGCCGCTTTGCGCCATCTGGATAAGCAAGCATTCTTTCATGTCGCGTGCACCGACACCTGTCGGCTCTAACTTTTGCACAAGCTCCAGCGCCTCTTTCAAATCTTCGAGCGTAAAATCGGTCTTGTCTTTATTATGCAGCTGCTCCAGCCTTACGGTCAGAAATCCTTTGTCGTTGATATAGCCTATAATCGTACTGCCGGCTTCTTTCACGGGCTCTTCGGCGTCCACAAGCCGCCATTGTTCTGTTAGATGTTCGTGTAGAGACAGGGGAGGTGCTGCTGTATTTTTTAGCGCCTGCTGTTTGGCATCCGGCTCGTCACTTCCAAAGCTCCCACGGAAAGAGCCCGCCTGGCTCATATAGTCCTGAAAACCATCGCCGATACTGTCAAGGCGTTCGAAGTCTTCAGCCTTGTTGTTGTCCGTATCGATAACCAAATCTTTTTCGTTTACATCTTCCTCCTGAAGTTGTTCCTGAGATTCTTCCTGAGCAGACTCGGTGCCTTCAGTATTCGAGGGTTCTTCCATTTCCAGAACGGGATTGTTATTGAGTTCCTGCTCTATTCTTTCCTGAAGGGCGAGAATTGGCAGCTGAAGAATCTCCATTGATTGGATCATATGCGGAGCGAGCTTCATTCGCTGCTCCATCCGCATTTGTCCTGTCATCTCCAGCTTCATAAAAACACCCAAAAAAATCCCTTATCCCGGCCGCTCACTCCTGTTTAGCTGCATATCATAATTGTTTAAAAGGATTTCGTCAATATTTGACCGGCAATTCAGATTTTTTTTACAGACAGAGAACAAAAAACTATTGTAATTGCTGTCTGCTTAGTATTGCATCTGTAAGCATTTTTCCGCTGGCATATTCGATAGTGCTGCCGGTGGCAAGTCCTCTCGCCAGCCGGGTAATTTTCACGCCGGAACTTCTGAGCAGCGAGCTTATATAAAGTGATGTGCCGTCACCGGTTAAGTTGGGATTAGTTGCCATTATCACTTCTTTTACATCCCCGTTGCGGACCCTCTCGATTAGTTTGTCAATGGTCAAATCACCTGCATCGACCCCGTCAAGCGGTGCAATATGACCGCCGAGCACGTGATATACCCACTTGCACGCACCCGTCTTTTCAAGGGCAATGACGTCTTTTGGCAGTTCTACAACGCAAATCAGACTCTTGTCTCTTTTTGGGTCCGAGCAGATTTGGCAAATTTTGTCTTCCGCCAGGTTGTAGCAGATTTCGCAGCGTTTGATACTGGTTTTCACATCTTTTATCGCTTCAGCGAGCGCCATAGCCTCAGCCGGCCGGGCCTTCAGTATGTGAAACGCCAGCCGTTCCGCTGTCTTGGGCCCTACCCCCGGCAGCTTCCCGAACTCCTCGATAAGCCTGTTTAAACTCTCTGTATATGCGCTTGCCATAATTCAGTTATCAATAATCATTAATCAATTCTTCTCTTGGTTTTCTTCTATCCCGGTGATTGTTGCATCGAGGCCGATAATGACTGTTTTCACCGCGGGGTCGTTGATTATTTCGTTCTTCCTTCGACTGTTGCTTTTAGGCTGGCTTGAAGTCTTCTCAATCGGTTTATTTTCATTATCAGCTGTTTCAGCCGTGCTTTGCTGCTGTCCATTAGAAATTTCACCTTTTTGTGTTGTATTGCTTGTTACCGTCGCAGGATTTCTAATGGGGCTCGTACCTCGTGGTTCATGGTTCGTCGCTCGTGACGTGTTATTTTGTGCCTTTGTGCTTCTTGGACTCTGTGCCTCGGTGCTCAGCTCTTTTTTTTTAACTGTAGCTGCCGGTTTGCCCTTCAATTGCCAAAGCAGCTCGTCGATGTTCAGGAAATGTTCGCTCAGGGCGAATCTCAAGACAGATGCTTCCAGAAGCGCCCGTGGCGTATCGCTGTTTTTAACGGTCCATCGTAGTTTTTCAAGTGCCGTTATATTGTAAATAAGCGCGGCTGTATCAAACTTCTCCGCTAACTCGGCCGTGCGTTTCTGTTGTTCGGCTGTCAGAATCAGAAGGTCGCTGTCGCCCCCGGCCGATTTTATCACCATCAAATCACGCATATAATCGATAAGAGCATCGACTATCTGGACCTCGCTTAAGCCCGTATTGATTAAATCCTCTGTTGCTGCAAGAGTCCCGGCTGCGTTGCTGTCGCCGATTTCGCCGATGAGATTATAGATTTTTTCACTGTTCGGCTGACCCAGAAACTCTTCGAGCAATTGGTGACTCAGCGGTTCGACGCCGGTGCTTATTACTCTGTCCAGCAAACTCAGGCCGTCTCTCATCGAGCCGTTTGCCATCTTCGCCAGAGGCAAAATCAAATCGTCCTCGTACTTTATTTTTTCCTGCTTGAGTATGAACTTCAGCTGCCCGGCGATTTGCCCAGGACTTATATTGCTAA
>CAYSLN010000125.1:0-5068 GCA_964431825.1 uncultured Pirellulales bacterium
GGAAAACTCCGTGATAAATGTTCAGCCAGCCTTTGTCGGTGCGAATCGGCGGAGCACCGGGGCCGATTTTGCTCTGGTCCCAGTGATAAGTAACCGGCTTTATCAACACCCTCGAATCACCCCAGTGACGCAGGTCGGGCGAGTAACTAATCCAGATTGACCAGGGGCAGATCTCGGAATGAGGCCTGTCGAGCTTGACATATCTGCCGTTGATTTTCTCGGGGAAAAGCACCGTATTGCGATAATCGGCCTGCGTGATAAAGGCCATCCTTTCGACCGACTGAAAATCAGTTGTCTTAGCCAAACCGATTCGAACACCATGTGCCGAATACGCACTGTATGTGATATAGTACGCGCCTTCAAGATTCGTGATACGCGGGTCCTCCACGCCGAACGCCTCGTACTCAGCAAACAGCGGCTCTTTGCTCGGCGTCATAAAAGGCTCAGGCCGTGCCTTGAAGTTGAAGCCGTCTTCGCTGTCGGCTATCCCGATTATTGACCTGCCGGTGTCCAGGTGCGAGCGAAAGAGCATAATATATCGCCCATCGAATTTCGTAACCCCGGCGTTGTGCACCGTCTCCACCGGATAAGGAATATCCTCCTTAGTCAGGATAGGGTTATTCTCATATCGCCGGATTAGCTCTTTGCGTTGAATAGCCATAATAAATCCCTTCAAAATTCCCGAAGAATGGTATGTAAAAATCGCAAATCGGTCAAGATATATATACCACACAGCTACACAGCCACCACGCGGATTTGGCTTCTGACCCTTGCTGGTTTAACTTTTCTTCTTGATTCCTGCGACAATCCCAACAATAATATCATACCGGAGGCGGAACCGACGCTTCCAGCTGGAGCAAAAAACTGAATTCGCAATCCGCAGTCCCCTATGCGGAGCCATGTAAAGATTGTTTGGTATGGAGACAGGAATTTAAGGAAAGGAGAACTAATTATGAGATTCATGAAAGTATTGTGCTGCATAGCATTCGTGACAGCCCTCTTGCTCACACCGGCGATGGCCAATGAGGCTGTCTCGACAATCAATTTCAAGACGGAAGCTCTCTACGGCAACATCGAGGGCAGAGCCGCCAGGAGCCTCGCCGCAAGTGCCACTTTCCCCGTCGAGATGGATTACTTGATGCAGAATTATGGGATACAGATTGACGGGCTTGCCGGAGAAATCCATCCCGACGAGATACGTGGAACTGGGCTACATGCATTCTGGCGTGATTCAACTATGGGCCTGGCTGGTCTGACAGCCAGCTATGTGGAAGTAGACCGAATGGCCGCAAACAGAATAGGAGTTGAAGGTGAATACTATCTCGACGACCGACTCACTTTATATGGTTCTATCGGCCATCAGGACGGTGACGTCGACAATTCCGGCTATGGCGGCCTCAAGGCACAGTATTACGTACAGGAAGACCTTGCCCTGTCAGCAAGTGCGAATACTTCCGACGGCTTTGAAAGATACGCGATAGGCGTCGAATATCAAACTCCCGTAAATGGCCTGACTTGTTTTGCCAGCATTGGCACAGGCGAAGACAGTTATGAGTTCGCGTTTTTCGGCATTTGCTATTACTTTGGAGGCGAAGACAAAACACTAATCAGACGCCATCGCTGGGATGACCCACCTAACGACCTCATGGGAAGCATCCTCGATACTTTCAAGGTCTATAATTCTGTGCCCGCAACCGTCCCTGTGATTCTTAATCATCGCTGATCAGAGTTAATCGAGCTGCTGCACACCGCTGGCGTGTGGCGATTGATACGGTCATTGGGGATATACTAAAGACAAGGAGAAAGTGCTATGAAGGCAAAGTGGATGGCGTTTTTAGCAATCGCCCTGCTGTTTCCCGGCTGTGCCGGCACGAAAAAACCCGTGATACAGAAGGTCGGAGAGAGCGTCTCCATCGCGGAAGTGGAATACTTCCACCTGACCAATGCAAAGGTCCAGAGGCTCGAAGGCGCCAGCGGCGGAAAGGTCGTCATCCTGCAGGACCAGGACGGCAAGGCCGAGGCAACAATCCAACTGAAAAAAGGCAAATACATAATAACGGTTTATGCCCTGGGTCAGTCCCCCGATGAGGATGCGTTCTACGTGACAATTGGTGACAACCAGCAGCAGCGGATGTGGCCGGAAGAACCGGGCGAAATCCTCCCGACCGGCCAGCTCGTCTATTTCACCCAGAAGGCCGATGGCCCCTGCGACATCCTGCTAAGTTTCGCTGAGTCGAACGTCAAGCTCGACTGTGTGGAATTCAAGGAAGTTCCATAACACAGAAGCCAGCGGCGAACCGGCTATAATATACATAAAAGCTCATACCCGGGATACCCGTTTGACAGAGTATATATCAGCGGCCGTAAAACACATGCACGAAGTTGAGAATGATGACAAGATTCACATCTTCAAATTCTCAGGGCACTATGCAACCGGCTGCTCATTCCACCCCGACAAAAAAGAACACGAAAAAATAGCCGAAGAACTCCTCCCATTCTTCAAAAAAACAATGAACTGGTAACAAAATCTGGCAAGCTTGAGCTCACTTTCTTGTTGCCTTTTTCAGTATTCCCGATTATAATATTACCAGCAGGCGAGATTGACATCTTTGAATTAGTATGAGATACGAAATCGTCCCAACCAACACCTGGAATTGGATGCATCAAGACGAACCATTGGAAAACAAAAAAGGAGCGAAAATGAGAAATGCTAATCCAATATCCAGACTAAAAACCTTCACCGTCTTAGTAGGCCTCACAATGGTTATACTTATCATTGTTGCTCGCTTAGAAGGCAAAAAAACAGGCACCTACTTTGGCCTTTCTATAATTGTTTTCATCGCGTCTTTGACTTCTATACACAGTGCCTTTAAATTCATAGATAAAAGACTTTCAGATGTAGAAGAAAAAATAAGTAAAAATGATAAATAGCTATTTTAATCCCTTGTCAAGGGGATCGCCACGTACTCGTCGTCAGTGAGTTTATATCTTATTTAAGGAAACAAAAATGAACAGAGTACTACTTTCTTTAGCGATCACTGTTGTACTGAATCTACCAACATACGGTACCCTTCAGAGACCTGATATTATCATATACAATGGTGTTGTCTATGAACTCCGCACACCGTCTCCTAATCGAATCCTGCCGTTGGATACACTCTGGAAAGATCAAAAGGTAAAACAAAGGCTATATCCACATCCAATAGCCATGAGTTCTAATTGCTGGAGAGGCTATGTCGCAATCTGGGAAATAGCAAATGATACACTCTACTTGAAAGGCATTGACGCTTGGCAAGAGGACCCCAAAAAATCCATAATACCACTAAAAGGAGACGATGTGAGAGTAGACCCATCAGCAGGGGCTGTTAAAGTAGATCTTCGAAAGCTATTTCCCCAAAGATTTAAAGACCAAAGGATCGAGGCGGACTGGTTCTCCGGAAACCTTACCCTTGCAATCGGAGGTTTCAATAATGTGGTAGAGGAATTTACCTTACAATTCAAGAACGGCAAAATCTCAGCCAATCCGAAGAACAGCGAAACGGCGGATCATGGTCAGCTGCCTGATTTGAGCAAGTACGTCTGTAACACGAAGTTCTTCTCTATGCCCGAGTCTGTAAATATTAACGACATCAACGATGTTCTACTTCTCGTAAAGGCCAACCCAGACCGCTACGAGCCTCATATAATGCTCGCCATCGCACTAGTGGCAAATCACAAGATCGAACCTGCCATCAATGAGTTTGAAATCGTGGACAGGCTGGCAGCGAAAGTATCAGATCACGAAGTACTTGCACGTTTAACGTATGAAGACTACTACGCAATGGTCCTTTTTATAGCTGCGGAGCAGAGATTGGCGAAAGAACCTGATGGCCTCAAGTCTCTACGAATGTTCCAACAGGTTCTCGGTATGGACAACTCATTGTTGAGAGAAAAGAAGATATTGTCTCGATGTTATTTATACGTTGCGATCATCTCCCTGACCAGAGGCTCATATGATTCGGCAATTCGTGCTGCTGAGGATGGATGGAGAATCGCTATTGAAGAAGATGATACGGAATCGATGGGACTACTCGAGAAAGTTCGCGATCGGGCGAAAACTCTCAGAGAAAAACTCCAGAGGTACAAGCATCTCGATACACGGCCAAAACTTTCTGAGGATGCTATTTCGGGAATTAGCTCTCTTATAAAGGACCGGCCCCAAACAATCCCTGCGCCAGACCATGGGGAAGCAAAACAGGACAATTGAACCTTTCGTTACCTGAGATTTTGAATTTTGATATGTAGTTTTGCTTTCGCGTCAGCGTCGCGGCGTAGTCCATTAGACGAAGACGGATTTATATTTGATTTTTTATTTATCCTCTTTCGCCTCCCGGCGAAAAATCTCTTCGTACACCTTCTCGTACTTCGATACCATGCAATCGATAGTGAAGTTCTCTTCCACATGCCGCCGGCAATCCTTTCGGTCTATCTGGTCGATCTTCCCCACGGCTTCCACCGCCTCATCGACATTGTTGACAAGATAGCCGGTTTTTTTATCAACAATGACCTCCCGGCACGAGCCTAAATCCATCGCAATTACCGGCACGCCCGCAGCCATCGATTCGGCCATCACCAACCCGAACCGCTCGGGAATCAGATTAAGATGAATTACCGCGTATGCCTCTTTGAGCAGCGCATCCCGCTGGACGGGATTGACCGGCCCGATGTACTGAATCGAAGAATCGTTTATGTGAGGCTTCACGAGTGTATCGAAGTAGTTCTGGTCCTGAATTATGCCCGCTATTATCAAATCCATGCCCGCCTTCTTCGCCAGCTCGATAGATAGATGCGTCCCCTTGTCGTTATGTATCCGTCCGTAGTGCACGAGCTTCTCACCCCCCGTCGCCCTGAAGGTCAGGTTGGAAAGGTCTATCCCGTTATAAACCGTCGCAACGTAAGGCAGCTCGCTGTCCCTGTCCGAATCACTTATGGAAGCGTAGTAGCTGTCCTTATGGCTCCGATATACCCGCAGTATGTCCGGGTCGGAAAAGCCGTGAATCGTCGTCAGCATCGGCGTCTTGATAAATGG
>CAYSLN010000125.1:5168-6566 GCA_964431825.1 uncultured Pirellulales bacterium
CCACGCTACCGGCGATAAAATCGCAATCCGCTTATCCCTGATATCCATTCAGATAATTCCGAAATTCCAATCCTTTGTGCCTTTGTTACCCGCCTTTTCTTACTTCCTCCTTTATCCTCTGGATATGCCCCCTGCCCAGTGCTTTTACTTCACAGCCGAGCTCGAAGTACCGGCGGATTTTCTCATCATCCAATATGCCGAAGCAATCAATCACCACCAGCGGCCCGCCCGCCCATCCAACTATTTCCTCTGGTTTAAGCTCCAGATAAGGTGAATGTGGCACAGCCAGTACGACCGCTTGTGCGCCCTTAAGCGCAACCGCAAGGTCGTGCTGAACCTTCATATTAACCAGACCCTCCTGATTGCGGAAGAACCTCGCTAAGGAATGACCCGGCGACGGATATTCATCCTGTTTCTCCAGCTCGTACCAATGTTCCAGATAAGGATCATGCACCCGCATCTCCGCCCCCATCTCGGTCAGCTTGCGAACGACTACCTCCGAGCCACTGTACCGTGTGTCGCCTACATCTTGTCTGTAACTTCCCCCGCATATAAGTACGGCCGCGCCTGCCACCTGCCGACCCATATTCCGCAGTGCGTCCCTGACCAGCGTCGCAACATGAAGGCTTCGCGTATCATTAACGTCAATAGCAGTGGTCGTTATCTTGAATATATCATCGTCGAAACCGAGTATATGCTTGTACGCCCAGTATCCCAGCCCGCCGTCTTTTGGCAGACAATAGCCGCCGATACCCGGGCCCGGGAATATCATATTGCTGTGTGTAGGCCGAACTTTAATCGCCTTGATGACCTTGATAAGGTCAACGCCATTGCGCTCCGCGAACAGGCTCCACTCATCGAGAAATGCCAGTGTTGTGGCGCGATAAGAATTCTCGACGATTTTGGTGGTTTCCGATTCGATTGGCCTGTCCATAACAGTCAGCGGAAATTCTTCGGTATTGAGCACCTCTCTCAGGAACTTCTCGACACGCGCTCTTGCCTCGCTGTTACAACCCGAACAAACCCGCCAGAAATCCCGTATCGATGAAACATAATGCCTGCCGGGCATAACACGCTCGAAACTGTGTGACAGCAGCGGCTCCGTGTCTATCCCGCGCTCCGCAAAGGCCTTTTTCATAATCGGCCACGCAACGAACTCCGTCGTGCCAGGTGCCACCGTCGTCTCAATCAGTGTCAGGCAATTGGGTTGCACCTTCTCGCCGATAGTCTTTATCGTCGCCTCTAAGGCCCGCATCTCCGCCTCCCCCGTTCGCATATTGCCGAGGTCGTGTTTCGTATAGTCACATTGCACGTCCACCACCACGCAGTCGGCAAGTTTAAGGCAATCGCTGTTGTACGTGCCAATGAGCGTCTTCTTTTCGAGAACGCAACGGGAAA